>CAZOLL010000602.1:0-2820 GCA_964580365.1 uncultured Phycisphaeraceae bacterium | reverse complement strand
TCGCGAGCGGCGCAAGAACCTCGCGGTGCTCGCGGCGGCCGTGCGCGCGCTCGCTTCGGAGGCGCGTTTCTCGGACGTCGGACTCGGCCTCGCCGGCGCCGACCGAGAGCGCCTTGCGGGTCCCTTGCGGTCGATCGCGCCCGATCGGGTCGTCGTCACGGGCGCGGTCAGTGACGCGGATCGCGCCGCGCTCTGCTCGCTCGCCGCGTGCCTCGCGATCCCTTCGCTGCACGAGGGCTTCGGCATCGTGCCGCTCGAGGCGATGTCCGCCGGCTGCCCGGTCGTCGCGGCGGATGCCGGCGCGTTGCCGGAGGTCTGCGGCGACGCCGCGCTGTGGTTCGATCCGCGTGATGCGGGAGAGCTGCGCACTCGGCTCTCGGAGTTGCTCTCCGACGCCACGCGAGCGGCGAGCCTGCGCGAAGCGGGCGCCGCTCGCGCGGCCCGATTCACGTGGCCGGACGCGGCCCGCGCGCTGCTCGCCGCGCACGACGCGGTGCTCGCTCCGGTTCGCATCGCGGATCGCTAAGGTTCCGGCCCATGCCGCTCTTCTGGTTTGCGTTCTTCCAAGGGTTCGCCGTCGTCGTGCTGCGCGTCGTGCTCGGCGATCGCCTCGACGTCCAGGTGGACCTCCTCTCGATGTGCCTCGGCGTCGGCATCGTGCTCCCGCTCGGGCGACCCGACGCGGCGAACGGGCGCCATCTCGCGGTGCCGCGCACGCACGCGCTGATCTCGGCGATCGCCGCGCTCGCGGCGGCGGTGATGCTCGGGATCGGCGACGTGTTGCCGGCGTTCGCCCTGCTCGCGGTCGGCGCGCTCGCGATGCTCGCGTTCGGGCGCGGACTCACGCCGCTCCTCCTCTACATCGGCGTGCAGAAGGTGAAGCGCCTGCACTTGCTCGCCGCGCTCTTGTCCGGCGGCGCGTGCGCCTACGCGCTGGCGCGCTTCGTCCTCGAGCCGCACCTCGGCCCCGCGCTCGCGGTCACGGCCGGCGTCGTGCCGGCGTTCGCGCTGTCGATGCATCGGGCCGTGCGCGCCGCCGACATGCCGGAGCCGCAGCGCGAGTCGCCGCGCACGGGGCTGTCGAGCGTGCTCGGCGCGCTGCTCGTCGGGATGGGGATCGCCGCCTTGTACCGCTGCGCCGCCGTGAGATCGGCGGTGTCGTTCTCGGAGTTGCGCGCGCAGTCCGCGTTCTTCGCGTGGCCGCTCGCGATGCTCGCGCTCGGCGCGTGGGTCCTGCCGCTGAAGAACCCGCGCTCGCGTCGCGCGGCGCTCCTGCTCGGGACGGGCGCGCTGTTCGCGGTCGCCGCGTACGGGTTCGAGCTGTTCTATCTCGGCGACATCTCGACGGGTCCGGAGCGCGCGGCCTTCCTCGCTCGAATCGGCGTCACCGATACGTCGGGACTCGCGGACGAAGCGCGGCTCGGCCTCGCGCTGCTCGGCGCGCCTTCGTTCCTGATCGGCACCGGGCTCGTGGTGATCGCGCGTCTCTACGCGGGTCTTCCGATGGGCCGCAAGCTGGTCCGCCATCTGCCGATCTCGGAGCGTCGCGCGCTGTCCGGCGCGCCGGTCCGCGCGGCGGCGTTCGTGCTGGGCATCCCGGTCGCCGATGCGTTGATCGCGCGCGGCCGGCTCGGCCAGCACGGCGCGCTCGTGTTGCTCGCGACGGGCGGGCTCGCGCTGCTCCTCTCCGATCCGCGCGCGGGCGTCGGGCGCAAGCTCGGGCTCGGTCTCGTGGCCGGCGTGCTCGGGTTCCTCGGGCTCTGGCTCGCGTGGTGAGCGTCACTCGAGCTCGACCACGCCGTTGAACTCGGGCTGGACGATGTCGAGCGAGAGCGTCGAGCGAACCTCTCGCGAGCAAGAGATCGCGTGGTCGAGCGTGAACCGACCGGACGCGCGCGACGTCGTCGAATCGTCCTCGTCGAACCCCGCCGTGGGATCGAACCCTCCGCTCGCGGTGACTCCGCCGCTCACGCGGCCGAAGCGGTCCTCGACGATCATCTTGAGCACGTAGGCTGAGATTCCCTCGCTGCGGTCGATCGTCCGGCCGGCGGCGACGGCAGTCATCTCGGCGCCGGTGAACATCTGGAATCTGACGCGCGCGACGGCCTCGTGGCCGCGCCGGAGGACGACGCGATCGATCGCGACCGCGTTCGCCGGCAGGACGCGCGTCGTCGTGATCGCGAAGTCCCCGGTGCTCCCGGCGCCGGCGCTCACGAGCGAGAGTTGCGCGGTCTCGGCGCGCTTGAATCGGAGCGTCACGACGCGGCCGCCGGCGGCCAATGTGCGCAGCGACTTCTTGCGTGGCGGAGCGCCGCGTTCGAGCAGCGTCGCTTCGATGCGCGCGTCGCCCGGCGCCGCGACGAGCTCGAGGCGGAGGCGCATGCCCTTGAGGCCGACGACTTCGAGCGGCACGGGCTCCGCGATCTGCCCGAGATCCCCCTCGATCGTCTGCCCGACGTCCATGCGAACGAAGCGCTGCACGAACGCGTCGGTCACGCCGTTGGTGTCGGTCGGGGTCAGCTCCGCGGCGCCGCACACGAACGCGGCGCGCGTGGCGCGCTCGGACGGCGCGGCGAAGAACGAGTCGCCCGCGGCGGGGCGGCCGTCGGGGAACGAGGAGAGCCGCGTCGTTTCGAAGGTCTCGCGGTCGTGCAGCCACGCCTGGATGAACGCGTCGGTCGCGCCGAACTCGGGGCTCGCGCTCAGGAACGTGACGAATCGACCGTCCGCGGAAACGCGCGGGCTCGTCGTCGCGAGCGAACCCGCGGCGCCGTTCGTCGCGAGGCTGATGCGACGGCGTGGGAACGACGAAGAACCGAC
>CAZOLL010000601.1:0-2824 GCA_964580365.1 uncultured Phycisphaeraceae bacterium | reverse complement strand
CGATCCGTTCTTCACCACGAAGGAGCCCGGAGAGGGCATGGGCCTCGGCCTGTTCCTGACGCGCATGGTCGTGGAGCGACTCGACGGCCGCATGCACTTCCACTCGGTCGAAGGGCGCGGCACGACGGTTCGCGTCGTGATCCCTCCTCGATACAGTGACCCTGTGACGGGAGCGCGAGCGACGACATGAGCGGCGGCAACGAAGCGCACAAAGGCGACGCCGCGCGCCAGTCCGTCCTCATCGTCGACGACGACGAGATCTTCCGCGGGCGACTCGCACGCGCATTGGAGAACCGCGGCTTCGACGTGCGCACGGCGAGCGACCCCGCGTCCGGTCTCGCGCTCGCGCGCCAGGACTCTCCCGAGCTCGCGGTCGTCGATCTGCGCATGCCCGGCGGCTCCGGGCTCGAGGTCGTGAAGGGCTTGAAGGAGATCGACCCGTCGACGCGCGTCATCGTGCTGACCGGCTACGGCAGCATCGCGACGGCGGTCGACGCGACGAAGCTCGGCGCCACCAACTATCTGCCGAAGCCCGCGGACGCGGACGACATCCTCGCCGCCTTCGAGCGCGGCGCCGCGCCGCTGTCGACGACGAGCGAGTACCAGGCGCCCACCCTCGCGCGGGCCGAATGGGAGCACATCCAGCGCGTGCTCGCCGACTGCGGCGGGAACATCTCGGAGGCGGCGCGCCGCCTCGGGATTCACCGCCGCTCGCTGCAGCGCAAGCTCCAGAAGTACGCGCCCGAGTGAGCGGCCCGCGACGGGCGAGAACCGCGCGCCGATTCCGCTCGCCGGTGAACGACTCCGCCGGCCGCCGGCGCGCGGCGAAACGCGCGCGCACCGAGCGCCGGTTGTGCGACGAATTGCCGCATTCCCACGCGCACCGCGAAACCTAAGCTCCCGGCTCCGACTTTCTTGCCCGGATCGGCCCGAGTGCGCACGGTGAGACCCGGAGCGTGACGCGCTCGCGGCGGCCCTCCACGGAAACGGAGCCATGGCGGAACCCTTCTTCCCGAGTTGGACCAACAAGATCCGAGAGCTCTCGGGCCTCGCCGGCATCGGCGGTCTCGTGTACGTCAGCGTGGTCATCTACTTCGGCTTCTCGCCGAAGACCACCGACGTCGGTTACGCGCCCTCTCAGCCGGTCCCCTACAGCCACCTGCTGCACGCCGGCGACATGGGCTTCGACTGCCGCTACTGCCACAACACGGTCGAATCCACGGCGCACGCGAGCATCCCCCCGACCGGCGTGTGCATGAACTGCCACGAGCGCATCCGGGTGACGAGCGACAAGCTCAAGCCGTTGCGCGAGGCGCACGCCGAGGGCAAGCCGCTGATGTGGAAGAAGGTCCATGACCTCCCGGACTTCGTGTACTTCAACCACAGCGTGCACGTGAACAAGGGAGTGTCGTGCGTCGAGTGCCACGGACGCATCGACAAGATGGAAGTCGTCAAGCAGGAGATGCCGCTGTCGATGGGCTGGTGCCTCGAGTGCCACCGCGACCCGGCCCCGCGCCTGCGCCCGCGTGAGTTCGTGACCCAGCTCGACTGGACCACTCAGGAAGACCGCCGTGCTCTCGGCGAGCGGTTGATGAAGGAATACGCCGTCAAGACCTCGACCGACTGTTCGACCTGCCACCGGTGAACCCGGCGGCTGCGGAGCGAGACGTGACCGAGAACCGGAAGACCTATTACCGCGGCGTTCAACAGCTCGAGAACGAAGCGGAGTTCAGGCAGCTCCTGAAGCGCGAGTTCCCCGACGTCGACGCCGACAAGCTCGACGGTTTCTCGCGGCGCCGCTTCATGCAGCTGCTCGGCGCGTCCGCGACGCTCGCCGCGGCCGGCGGTTGCCGCTGGGAAGAAGATCATCTCGCGGTCGAGAACAACCGCGGCGAGATCCGGAAGCCCGGCGTTCCGCAGCACTTCGCCACGGCGATGGAGTTGTGCGGCTCGGGCCAGCCGCTCGTCATGACCTGCTATGACGGCCGCCCGATCAAGGCCGAGGGCAACTCGAAGCACCCCGAGAGCGACGGCGCCGCAAGCACGCTGGCGCAGGCGAGCGTCCTCGGGCTGTACGACCCGGACCGCAGCCGCTCGCCGATGAAGCGCACGAGCGACGGTCACGCGACGATCTCGTGGGACGACGTGACGAAGGAAGCCGCGGGCGTCCTCGGCAAGGCGCGCCAGAAGCAGGGCGAGGGGTTCGCGGTGCTCGCGCGCTCGAGTTCGTCCGTGACGATCGCGGACCTGAAGCAGCGGCTCGCCGCCGCGCTCCCGAAGTCGCGCTGGTTCGAGTACGAACCCTTGTCGGACGACAACTTGCGCGAAGGCACCCGGCTCGCGCTCGGGCGTCCCGCGCGGATGCATTACAAGGTTGAGGCGGCGGACGTGATCGTCTGCCTCGACAGCGACCTCCTCGAGGGTCATCCGTCGGCACTCCGCCACGCGCGCGCGTTCGCGCGCCGCCGCGCCCCCGAGAACGGCGCGATGAACCGCTTGTACGCGGTCGAAGGCGACTTCTCGGTCACCGGCTCGTCGGCCGACCACCGCTTGCCGCTGCGCCCCGGCCTGATCGGCGCGTTCGTCCAGCTCCTCGAGTCGAAGCTCGGCGTGCCGGGCGCTTCGGCGGGTCCTCTCGCGTCGAACGCGAAGGCCGATCGCTTCGCCACCGCTCTCGCGAACGACCTGAAGGGCAAGCGCGGTCGCTCGCTGATCGCGGTCGGCGCAAGCCAGCCCCCCGCCCTCGTCGCGCACGTCTGCCGCTTGAACGAGTTCCTCGGCAACGCCGGCGCGACGGTGACCTACACCGCCGACGTCGAGCGTC
>CAZOLL010000600.1:0-2826 GCA_964580365.1 uncultured Phycisphaeraceae bacterium | reverse complement strand
GCCCGCCGATCGACCCGGCCTGTCGCGTGCCGTCGCGACGCAGGACCATCACCTTCTGCTTCTGCGAGACGCGGCCCGCGAACACGCGCCCGATGCCGATGCGGCCGACGTAGTCACTGTAGTCGAGCGTCGTCACCTGGAACTGCGCGGGCTCGTCCACCGGCGACTGCGGCGGCGGCACGTGGTCGCGGATCATCTCGAGCAGCGGCAGCAGGTTCTTCGGCTCGTCGCCGAGCTGGCGGATCGCGTAGCCGGCGCGGCTCGACGCGTAGACCACGGGGAAGTCGAGCGCCGCGTCGCTCGCGCCGAGCTCGACGAACAGGTCGAACACTTCGTCGAGCACTTCGTGGCAGCGCGCGTCGTGGCGGTCGATCTTGTTGATGACGACGAGCGGCCGCAGGTGGCGCTCGAACGCCTTCTTCAGCACGAAGCGCGTCTGCGGCATCGGGCCTTCGAACGCGTCGACGAGCAATAGCGCGGAGTCCGCCATCTGCAGCACGCGCTCGACCTCGCCGCCGAAGTCGGCGTGGCCGGGCGTGTCGATGATGTTGATCTTCAGGTCACCCCAACGGATCGAGGTGTTCTTCGAGAGGATCGTGATGCCGCGCTCGCGCTCGAGCGCGTTGTTGTCGAGCACGAGGTCGGAGCCCGTCGTGCGCAGGTCGACTGCGCCCGCCTGCCGCATCAGGCGGTCGACGAGCGTGGTCTTCCCGTGGTCGACGTGGGCGATGATCGCGACATTGCGCAGGTTCGCCGCGACGGGGATCTCTTTCGACGGCTGATTCGCCGCCGCGGTCGGACTCTCATGCATAGATGCCGCGCTTCTTCATGAACTCCGCGACGCGGTTCACGCCCACCATGTAGGCGCCGATGCGCGTCGGGACCTTGTGCTTCTCGGACATCGCGTGCACCTCGGCGAACGCCTTGGTCATCACGCGGTCGAGCTTCTGGTTCACCTCGTCCTCTTCCCAGTAGTACCCCATGCGGTCCTGCACCCACTCGAAGTACGAGACCGTCACGCCGCCTGCGTTCGCGAGGATGTCCGGCACGACGAACACGCCCTTCTCGTGCAGGATCTTGTCGGCGTCGGCCGTCGTCGGGCCGTTCGCGCCCTCGACGATGATCCTGGCCTGGATCTTCTTCGCGTTGGCGGTGGTGATCACGTTCTCGATCGCGGCGGGGACGGCGACCTCGCACGGCTGCTCGAGGATCGTGTCCTTGTCGATCGCCTTGCCGCCCTTGAAGCCGACGACGCTCTTCGTCTTCGCGACGTGCTCGAAAAGCGCCTTGATGTCGAGGCCGTTCTCGTTGTGGACGGCGCCCTCGACGTCGGACACCGCGACGATCTTCGCGCCGAGCTGCTCCTGGATGAGCCGCGCGCCCCAGCTGCCGACGTTGCCGAAGCCCTGCACGACGACGCGCGCCTTCTTCAGGTCGACGTTCAGCGCCTTCGCGGCTTCGCGCAGCACGAACATCACGCCGCGGCCCGTCGCCTCGCGGCGGCCGAGCGAGCCGCCGAGGCCGACCGGTTTGCCGGTGACCACCGCGGTGCAGGTGTGGCGGACGTGCATGGAGTAGGTGTCCATGATCCACGCCATCATCTGCTCGTTCGTGTTGACGTCCGGCGCCGGCACGTCGCGGTCGGGGCCGAGGATGTCCATGATCGCGGCGGTGTAGCGGCGCGTGAGGCGCTCGAGCTCGCCGACCGACATCGACTTCGGGTCGCAGATCACGCCGCCCTTCGCGCCGCCGAACGGGACGTTCACGACCGCGCACTTCCACGTCATCCACGCGGCGAGGGCCTTCACCTCGTCGAGGCTGACGTTCATGTCATATCGGATGCCGCCCTTGTAGGGGCCGATCGCCATGTTGTGCTGGACGCGGTAGCCCTTGAAGACGCGGAAGCTGCCGTCGTCCATGAGCACCGGCACCGAGACCGTCAGCTCGCGGTCGGGAGTCTTCAGGATCTCGTACAGGCCGGGGTCGAGGCCGAGCTTCTTCGCCGCCTGATCGAAGCGGGCGAGCATCGACTCGTACGGGTTGGTCTCGGCGGCGTGCTCGGGGCTCCGCGAGGCGACGGCGGCCTTGCTCGACATGACGACTTCTCCGGCGCAGGGAAAGCCGGAGGTTATACCGTGGCGCACGCGGCGCTTGGAAGGGGAGACGCGCCGCCGCCGCGCGATCGAGCGCACGCGCGCCGAACCGGTCGCCCCATCGAAAAGCGCGCTCACGCCTCGACGATGAGGGTTCCCGGGCGCTCCGGACTGCGTGGATCGGCGACTCGGACCAAGACGCGGGACCCGCCGAGGGGCTCGAACATCCCCGGGTGCAGCATGCGCGCGCCCGCGCGCGCGAGACGTTCGGCCTCGGCGAACGTGAGCCGCGCGATCGGAGGCGCGACTGCCGCGCCGCGCGGATCCGCCGCGAAGACGCCGGACACGTCCGTCCACACGACCAGCTCGCGCGCCCCGAGCGCGGCGGCGAACCACGCGGCGGACAGCGAGCTCGCCCCGCGGCCGAGGGTCGTCGTCGCGCCGGCCGGAGCGCGGCCGACGAAACCTTGCGTCACGACGACGGCGCGATGGACGAGGAGCGGAACGACGGTCGCGGCAATCCGCGCGCGCGTCGTCGCGGGGTCGGGCCGCGCGGCGCCGAACGCGTCGTCGGTCGCGATGGCGTCGCGCGCGTCGCACCACGCGGCGCCGCAATGCTGCGCGAGCAGTCGGCTCGACAGCCACTCGCCCCACGCGAGGACGGCGTCGCGCGCGCGCGGCGCCGCTGTGCCGTGGCTCGCGCCGACTCGCGCGAGCGCCTCGAGACCCGCCT
>CAZOLL010000599.1:0-2828 GCA_964580365.1 uncultured Phycisphaeraceae bacterium | reverse complement strand
CGATCAGGTCGCTGGACGTCGTGGTGCCGTCGATGCGCGCGACGTTGGGGATGAACTGGGTCGGCGTCGCGCGCGCGAACGCGAAGACCTGCGAGTCGGCCGAGTAGACGCCGACGCCGGTTTGGCCGTCGTAGACGTCGGTCCACTCGGCGAGCTGCCTCGACACGAGCTTCGAGATGTTCTGCACCACGTGCGTCGAGGTCGTGATGCTCTTCACCGCGAAGACGTTTTCGTTGGTCGTCGTGCTGCCGCCGATCACGCAGAGGGTGTTGCGGTCGGGCGAGATCATCGGCTGGCGATCGATGCGGAGCACGGCCGCCGAGTCACCGGTCGCGGGGATCACCGTGGACGGCGTGCTGGCGCCGTCCATGTTCACGCGGAACAGCTTGTTCGGGTAAGTCGCCTGGGTGGCGGACGCGTTGTTCGAGGCCAAGAAGAACCCGACCCAGCCGCCCGCGCCGTTGTTCGTGAACGAGATCGATTCCTCGTAGACGCGGCGGACGTCCGTGGTCGGCGACGGGGTGCGCTCGATGATCGGAAATCCGTTCGAGAAGTTGCCGCCCGGGTCGAGGTTCAGCAGGAACACGCGGTCGTTCGCGGTCGAAACGCTGTTCTGGTCGAGCACGACGATTGCGCGGCTGCCGTCCGGCGTGATGCCGACTTCGACTTCCCACGGCGAGAGCACCGTCGTCTCGGTGAACGCGCCGAACGCCGCCGGCACGAGGTTGCGGAAGGTACCGGTCGACTCGAAGTAGATGCCGAAGCCGTAGGTCGGTGACGCCACCGACGACTCGCGCCAGTGGAACAGGTACCGCCCTCCCGGCAGACGGATCATCGGGAACTCGCGGTTCTCGTTGTTGCGGGTGAGCGCCGAGGGATTGAGGAATTCGGGGCTCGAGCCGAAGTTCCACACGGCCATGATGCTCGCGTTCAGGTCCGGGTCAGGCGGGTTGGCGCCGGTCCCGTTCGCGCCGTTCGGGACCATGCTCGTCGGGATGACCTGCTGCACTCCGGCGAGCGCGATCATCCAGAAGTCGATGTTGGAGCCGAACGCGGAGAAGTCGGACGAGATGGTGTTGGTGCCGAGCGGCGCGGCGTTCAGGTCGGTGTCGACGATCACGGACGCCTGCTGCTTCTGCGCGACGATGGTCGTCGTCTGGTTCGCGTCCTGGCCCTCGGAGTAGGCGATCGTGGCCGGGAACGTGAGCTTGTCGAAGAAGACCTTCATGCCGTTGCCGACGTGGAGTTGCCCGCTGCCCGGGTCGTACTCGACGACCTGCAGGAACAGGAACACGTTGGACGGGATGACGGCGGACTCGAGCGGGATCAACACCGGGTTCCCCGGGCTCGAATTGTTCACGAGGTAGGCGGCAGACGGCACCACGCCGGTGACCTGGAACTTGCCGGTCGCGTCGAGCTTGAAGAACGACGACGGCGTGTCGGCGAGGAAGTCGCCCGCGGTCCACGACGGGTTCGACGGCGATTGCGGGAGCTTCGACGCGATCAGGCTGGTGCCGATGCCGTCGAACACCGGGTGGATCGGCGAATCGACGCCGGCTTGCGGCTGCCAGCGCTTCAGGAAGAACCCGGTGGTCTGGTTGGGCTCGCCGCCGGGGACGCCGTCGTACGCCTCGGCGGAGAGGAGGAGCGCGAAGGGCAGGTTGGGCGTGCCGTTGATCAGGATGTCGAGCGAACCCAGCGCGCGCAGGTGCGGCGTCGCGCTGTTGTTGACCGAGGTCACCCCGTTGATCGTGAGCTTCGGCGTCTGCGCCGACGCGGCGGACGCGAGCAGGGACGCGACGATCAGGGCGGTCTTGATGAGGGGGACACGCGCCACGAGGAACCTCCGATCGGATCGGCCGAACGAAACGCACCGTGCGGCGAAAAAACCGCCGCCGGAACCCCCGCTTCTTCTCGCCGGAAACGCTCTAGATCGGAGTGTACGGGAGGGTAACGAACGGGTCAATCGACGGCGAAACGGGCCGTCGGAACGCGTGTGCGGGCCGGCCGAGGGACGGACCGGTCAAGGGGTCGGCGGACGGACGAGAAGCCGGCGCGCGGCCGCGACGCTCACGGCCTCGCGAGATCCTGGTCCGCCAGCTCGGAAGCGAACGTGATCTTGGTCCCGAACTCGATGCGTTCGCTGCGATGGGCCGAGCCCTCGCGCGAGGCGTCGATGGTCTTCGGGAAAGTGACACCTTCTGCCTCCTGGGAATCGAGGATCCAGTAGGTGACTACGCCGCGACCAACGTGCTCGGGGCGCACGAAGTCGGACCCCTCGAATCGGTAGCCGATCATGTGGCCGTCGGAGGGGTCGAGCAGGAGCCAGATCGACGGGCCGCACGCGATCGCCCACTCGTCGGGCATCTCGGCGCGAACGACCTCATAGTGCCGCGTCACAGGGACGTACTCGGTCCAGCCGTAGCGCGGGGCGTCCTCGTCGACGTCCGCGTTGGCTGCCTCGGCGTTCGGGTCGGCGGCTTCGCCGTCTTGGGCCCGGCGCTTCGGCTTCACCCAGTTCTTCGGCGGCAGCTCGTAGTGCTTGGGCTCAAACGTCTCGAGCGTGGCGAGCCCGACGTGCTCGACCTCGGTGCCGAACTTCGACGCGATCCACGGCGCGAGGAAAAGCACGAGCTCCGTGCGAAACTCCGCGCTCGCGCGGCGCTCGACGTCGGCGGACGACAGCACGCGCGTGCGGTTGTAGAGGAAGAACCGGTCGTTGCCGTTCTCGACGACGTCGAACACGTCGGGCTTTCCGTTGACCGGATGCACCGCGGTGCGCGCCTTGGTGTCGATGGAGATCAAGTTGTGCCGGGCCAGTGTGGCGC
>CAZOLL010000598.1:0-2837 GCA_964580365.1 uncultured Phycisphaeraceae bacterium | reverse complement strand
TTTGACGGCGGTGACGGCGGTGACGGCGATTTCCCGAACCGGTCCCGCGCCCGTCCTCGGGCCCGGCTCCCGGTCCCGTTCCCGCCATCAACTCCGCGGTGCTTTTTCGACCCGAGCGAAGCTCGGTTCGAAAAAGCGCTCTGCATTGAATTCCGTGTGCGCCCGTTCGAGCGGTCTCTCCCCCGACCCTCGGACCAAGGCGGATCGGATCCGCGTACCCGCGGTCCAGATCCGCCATGACACCTGGTGGATCGCCCCCGGAGCGCTTCGCGCTCCGGGAAGCGATCCGTTCCTCATCGACCTTCCCCCAGTCAGGGGGGTGTGCGCACCAACGGGCGCCGCGGACGCGAGGGACTTCGGAGCCGTAATCCGCAGCGAGGCACTTGTTGTCGGAAGCAGGTCCGACCGTCGAAGCCGAGTGAGGACCAGCGGCGCCGAAGTCCCTCGCGTCCGCGGCGCCCGTCGTCGACCGATCGATCTCGCAGTCCGCGCCCGCGCCCGCGCCCGCGCCCGTGTCCCGCGCTTGCTGCATCCGCGCGTCATCCCTACTCTCCGCCGCGCTCATGGAATTCCGACCGACCGCTCTCCCCGGCGTCCTCGTCGTCATCCCCGACGTCTTCAGCGATCCGCGCGGCTTCTTCTTCGAGAGCTACAACGCGGAGAAGTATCGCAAGGGCGGCATCGAGCTGTCGTTCGTCCAGGACAACCACTCGAAGTCTTCGAAAGGCACGCTCAGAGGACTCCACGCGCAGTGGCGCAAACCGCAAGGCAAGCTCGTGCGCGTGCTGCAGGGCGAGATCTTCGACGTCGCGGTCGACGCGCGGCGCTCGTCGCAGACGTTCGGCAAGTGGGTCGGCGTCACGCTCTCCGCGGAGAACCGGCATCAGATCTGGGTGCCGCCGGGATTCGTCCACGGCTTCTGCGTCACGTCCGAGACCGCCGAGGTCGAATACAAGTGCACCGACGGGTACGACCCGGGCGGTGAGATCACGGTCATCTGGAACGACCCCGCCATCGGCATCGCTTGGCCGGTGACGTCGCCGCTCCTCTCCACGAAGGATCAGGCGGGCAAGCCGCTCTCCGCACTGACCGAGTTCCTTCCGGCCTAAAGCCGCGCGGCCGGCGCGGACGAAGCGTTCCGCATGTCCCAGAGCGCCGCGGAACCGCGCTGCTTCCAATGCGCGCACTTCTTCGTGACCTACGACCCGGCCGCGCCGCGCGGGTGCCGGAGCTTCGGCTTCAAGTCGCCGGAGATGCCGTCCGTCGTCGTGCTGCGCGAATCGGGCAGGCCGTGCGCGGCGTTCGCTCCCAGACCGCAAGCAAAACGGATCCAATGACCGGCCGCTGAGCGTCGTTCTCCGCCGCGAATCGGTCCGCGGCGAATGGAGAACCGGCATGGTCCCGACTTCCTTCCTCCTCTCGCTCGCGCTCGTCCTGGCGCAGGTCGAACGCACGCCGCTCGCGCCGTCGCCGCCGGCGCTCACGGGTCGCGTCATCGCGGAGCGGGACGGGCTGCCGATCGAAGGTGCGGAGCTTCTCGTCTTCTTCGGCGACCGCGCGGGGCGGACCACGGCGGACGCGCGCTCGAAGTCGGATGCCGACGGCCGCTTCGCGATCGACTTCGATGCGTCCGTGCGCTGGTTCGACCTCGTGGTGCGCGCTCCGCACATGTCGTTGCGCGAGTTCACGCGCTGGAGTCGCCCGGCCGACCTCGAAGTGAAGCTGTGGGACTGCGTCTCGGTCGTCGGCGCGGTGACGCTGAAGGACGGCGGCACGGCGCCGGGAGCGGTCGTCGAGATCGCGACGCCGCACGAGGAGTTCGACGGGCCGCTGGTCGCGACCACCGGCAGCGACGGCCGCTACCACGTGACCGACGTCCCGATCGACGCGCGCGGAATGCGCGTGCGCTCGGCGGGCGGCGACCGCGAGACCGCCGTGCCCTTCCACGTCGAAACGATGCGCCGCCACACGCGGGACGTGGTCCTCGACGAAGGCGCGCGCGTGGTGGTCCGCGTGCTCGACGAGGCGAAGCGTCCGATCGACGGCGCGACGGTGTACGCGTGGACTCCGGACGTCCCGCTCGGCGACGCGCTGCTGAAGAACCGCTCGCGCGTCGGCGTCGTGCTCACGACCGCCGCGGACGGAACGGCCGCGATCGCGAACGTCGCTCCGCAGGAGCTCGAGCTCGCTGCGACCGCGCCGGGCCGTGCTCCCGCCGAGATCACCGTGGCGCAGACGCGGACGTTCGGCTCGATCGACGTCGAGCTCGTGCTGCCGCGCGAAGCGATCGCGACGGGGTTCGTGCGCGACGGCGCCGGCCATGCGATCGACGGCGCGCGCGTCGATGCGTGGTGGTTCGGGCACGACGACGGCGACTCGCCGTTCTCGGACGCCCGCGCGCTCTCCGTTGCTGGCGGCGAGAACGAGTTCGACGTCACGACCGCCACTGACGCCGCGGGCCGCTTCCGCCTCGCGCGCCTGCCGCCGCTCCCGCGCGGCCGCGTGTTCGCGTCGACCGCGGGCGGACGCCGCGCCGACGTTGCGCTCCCCGACCTGAAGCCGGGGGCGTCCGTCGACGGACTCGAGTTGGTGCTCGATCGCATCGTCCGGTTCACCGGCCGGCTGCTCGGCCCGGACGGCGTGCCGCCGAAGGAGGGCCGTGCGGGGTACCAGCGCATCGAGCAGGACGGACGCTTCGTGGTCGAGACGAGCGACGCGCGGACGCTCTCGTGCTCGCTCTCCGCGCCCGGTCTGCTCCCGCGCCGACGCGTGTTCGACGCGAACTGTCCCGACGTGCTCGACGTCGGCGCCGTCACGCTCGAGCCGGGGCGCTCGCG
>CAZOLL010000597.1:0-2840 GCA_964580365.1 uncultured Phycisphaeraceae bacterium | reverse complement strand
CTGATGTTCATCTTCCAGCACGAGCTCGGGCACCAGATCACGTGGGAGTACAACTGCCGCGGACAGGGGAAGGGGCGACCGCCCGAGCGGCAGTTCTGGTGCGTCGAGGGGCTCGCGAACTTCATGGCGTTCCACGCGCTCGGCCCGGACGGAGTCTGGCGCCTCACGAACCCGCGCATGCGCTCGCTCGGCAACAACCTGTACGAGCCCGGCGCCGGCGCCTGGTGCCAGGACCACCTGTCGTCGCTTCCGCCGCTCGAGGAGTTCATGGAGCGCGACCAGGCCGGCATCAGCAACATCGAGAGCTACATGGTCGCGACGACGCTCGCGCGCTTCCTGCTCGAAGGCAACGACCGCAAGTGGCGGCCGAACGCGATCGAGCTGTTCCGCACGATCCACTCGAGCGCGAAGAAGGAAGGCGCGTTCGCGAAGTGCTTCCCGGGTGTGAGGCGCGATCTGTTGGAGGAGGAGTTCAAGACGTACGTGAGGGCGATGAAGCTCGATGACTGACGCGACGGCGCTCGACCCGACGCGGCTCTCGGCGCTCACGTTCGACTGCTACGGCACGTTGATCGACTGGGAGCGCGGGCTCCTCGCCGCGCTCGCCCCGCTCCGCGCGACGATCGATCGCTCCGCCGACGACGACGCGCTGCTCGTCGCGTTCGGCGCCGCGGAAAGCCGGATCCAGCGCGAGAAGCCGTCGGCGCTCTACCCCGAGGTGCTGGCGCAAGCGCACCGCGAGCTCGCGTCGACGCTGCGCGGGCGGACGACGCTCGCGATGGACGCGGCGTTCGGCGCGAGCGTCGGCGACTGGCCCGCGTTCGACGACAGCGCCGCGGCGCTCGCGCGGCTCGCGACGCGCTTCACGCTCGTCGTGGTGTCGAACATCGATCGCGCGTCGATCGCGAAGAGCGTCGCGCGGCTCGGCAACCCGTTCGCGCTCGTGATCACCGCGGAAGAAGTCGGCGCCTACAAACCGGATCGCCGCATGTTCGACGCCGCGCTCGCGCGGCTCGCGGGGCGCGGCATCGCGAGGGACGCGGTGATGCACGTGGCGCAGAGTCTGTTCCACGACGTCGCGCCCGCGCGCTCTCTCGGGATGAAGACGGCGTGGATCGACCGCCGCAGGGGGCGGCCCGGCGGCGCGACGCCGGCCGCGCCCGCGGACGCGCGCCCCGACTGGCGGTTCGAGTCTCTCGCGGAGCTCGCCGACGCCCTCGTGCAGTGACGTCCGCTAGACTCCTCGCCCCGTTTCGTTCGATCGTCGCGAGAGTCGCGGAGCGCACGCATGTCCGATTCGATCCAGAAGATCCTCGTGGTCGGCGCCGGCACGATGGGCCACGGCATCGCGCACGTCGCGGCGCAGTCGGGCTGCGGCGTGCGGCTGTTCGACGTCGACCTCGGCGTCGCGAAGAAGGGCGTCGAGAAGATCAAGTCGAACTTCGACGCCGGGATCGCGAAGGGCAAGGCCACCGCCGAGCAGCGCGACCTCGCACTGCACAAGATCGAAGTGACGTCCGACCTCGCGGCCGCGTCGGCGGGCATCGACCTCGCGATCGAAGCCGTGCCCGAGCGGCTCGAGCTGAAGACGGAGGTGCTCGGCACGATCGGTAAGCACGCGCCGCCGCAAGCGATCCTCGCGTCGAACACGTCGTCGCTCTCGCTCACGGCGATCGCCGCCGGCTGCGGCCGCCCTGCCGCCACGATCGGCCTGCACTTCTTCAACCCCGTCCACATCATGAAGCTGCTCGAGATCGTCGTCGCGGAGCAGACCGCTCCCGAAACGCTCGCGCGCTGCCGCGCGTTCGGCGAGGCGATCGGCAAGACGACGATCGTGGTGAAGGACTCGCCCGGCTTCGCGACCAGCCGCCTCGGCCTCGTGATCGGCCTGGAGGCGATGCGCATGCTGGAGAGCGGCGTCGCCAGCGCCGAGGACATCGACCGAGCGATGGAGCTCGGCTACGGGCACCCGATGGGACCCCTGAAGCTCACGGATCTCGTCGGCCTCGACGTGCGCCTCGCGATCGCGGAGCACCTGCAGAAGGAGATCGGCGACCAGTTCCGTCCGCCCGCCGTGCTGCGGACGAAGGTGCGGGCCGGCAAGCTCGGCAAGAAGTCGGGCGAGGGGTTCTACAAGTGGTGAGCCGCGCCGATCGCGCGCGCGAGATCAGTACTCGACGAGCACCTTGAAGCCGCCCATCGACATGCGCTTCATGTCGAAGGGCATCCCCGTCGCGGAGCACATCTCCGAGATGCGCGGGTCCTTCATGATCTGCTTGTTCACGCGGTCGCGCTGCGCGCGGTTCTTGTAGACGATCCACGAGAACATGACGGTCTCGCCGGGCTTCGCCTTCGCGACCTTCGGGAACGGCGGGCCGCATGGCGAGTGCATGTCGTCGGCGGCGCACTCGCGGTACTCGAGCGCGCCGTACTCCTTCCAGATCTTGCCGGCCATGCGCGCGAGCTTCTTGTAGGCGTCGAGCTTCTTCTTCGGGACCACGAGGAGGAATCCGTCGACGTAGGTCATCGCTTTCCTTTCATCGTCGCCGCGTCGCGGCGCATGCGGGGCGGAGACACTACCACGCGCTCGCGCTCCATGCAGTCCACGACGATGACGAAAGGGACGCGCGCGAGGTCGAACCGATCCGAATCTCGCGCCGCTCTTCGCCGCCGGTTGGGAGCGAGTGGAGAAGCGTCCCGAGGACGACGCAACTGGCTCAGAAGAACGCCGTGCGCGGGATCGCGTCGGAGCTGAGCCGGCCGTGGAGGCGCCAGCCGACGAGGGGCTGCCAGGAGCGGGGCGACGCGGTCGGCGCGGGGCGCGTGGACGGCTCGAGTTC
>CAZOLL010000596.1:0-2841 GCA_964580365.1 uncultured Phycisphaeraceae bacterium | reverse complement strand
CGTTCCCGCCCGACCGCAAGGCGATCGACATCGGCGCGTATCACGGCTCGGCGAAGAAGATCGCCGACGAGCTCGCGTGGCGGCCGCGCACCGCGCTCGCGGACGGGCTCGAGACGACCGTGCGGTTCTACGCCGCGAACCTGGGCCGCTACACGTGAGCGCGCCGGTCCCGCCACATCACCCGTTCCACGACGTGCGCCGCGCGTTCCTCGCGCACGAGGCCGAGCTGATGGACGCGGTGCGCCGCGTGCTGCATTCCGATCGCTTCATTCTCGGCCCGGAGGTCGAGGCGTTCGAGCGCGAGTTCGCGCGGTTCGTCGGCACGCGGCACGCCGTCGGCGTCGCGAACGGAACGGACGCTTTGGCGCTCGCGCTGCGCGCGCTCGACGTCGGGCCCGGCGCTCGCGTCGCCGTGCCGGCGCTCACCGCGATCCCCACCGCGATGGCGGTGGCGATGGTCGGCGCGCGGGCGCTGTTCGTCGACGTCGACGACGCGACGCTCACGATGGACCCGCGCTCGCTCGAGGCCGCGCTCGCGCCGGATGTCCGCGCGGTGATTCCGGTCCATTTGTACGGCGGCGCCGCCGATCTCGCGCGGATCGACGCGATCGCCCGCGCGCGCGGCATCCCGATGATCGAGGACTGCGCCCAGGCGCAGGGCGCGTCGCGCGACGGCAAGGTCGCGGGGACCGTCGGCCGACTCGCTTGCTTCAGCTTCTATCCGACCAAGAACCTCGGCGCGCCCGGCGACGCGGGCGCGATCACGAGCGCCGACGATGCGATCGCGGAGCGGCTGCGGCGACTGCGGTTCTACGGGCAGGTCGCGGGTTACGACTGCGTCGAGCACGGCGTGAATTCGCGGCTCGACGAGCTGCAGGCGGCGCTGTTGCGCGTGCTCCTGCGCCACCTCGCCGAGGGCAACGCGAAGCGCCGCGCCACCGCGGCACGGTACGGCCGCGAGATCACGAACTCCGCAGTGCGCCTGCCCGTCGAGGCCCCCGGCTCCACGCACGTCTACCACCAGTTCGTGGTGCGCACGCCGGACCGCGATCGGTTCCGCGAGCACCTCGCGGCGCGCGGCGTCGAGACGATGGTCCACTACCCGCGCGCGCTGCACACGATGAGCGCGCTCGCGGATGAGGCCGCGCACTCGCCGCGGTGCCCGGTCGCCGCGCGTGCCGCCGCCGAGGTGGTCTCGCTCCCGATCTACCCCGAGGCGCCCGATGAGACGATCGCCGCGACCATCGCGGCGGTGAACGACTGGCGGGCATGAGGCCGGGCCAGGAGTTCGAGGCCACAGTCGGCGAGATCGTCGGCGACGGTTTCTGCATCGCGCGCGTCGGCGAACGCGACGTGCGCGTGCGCGGTGCGGAACCCGGCGACCGCGTGCGGCTGCGCGTCGTCGACCGACGTCGCGGGCGGGTCGACGCCGTCACGCTCGAGGTCATCGCGCCGGGACCCGATCGCGTCGCCCCTGCGTGTGCGCACTTCGGCACCTGCGGCGGCTGCGCGCGACAGGACCTCGCCTACTCCGCGCAGCTCGTCGCGAAGCAAGGCCTCGTCGAGCGCGCGTTCGAAGAGGCCGGCGTGACCGACCTCCCGGAGATCGCGCCGGTCGTCGGCGCGGACGTGACGTTCGGTCACCGCAACAAGATGGAGTACTCGTTCGGAGCAAGGCGCTGGCTGACGCCCGCCGAGATCGCGAGCGGCGAAAAGTTCGAGCGCGGCTTCGCGCTCGGCCTGCACGTGCGCGAGCGCCACGACCGCGTGCTGGACGTCACCGACTGTCGCCTGCAGCCGCAGATCGCGATGCGCCTGCTCGCGCTGACGCGGCGGTTCGCGCTCGCGCGCGGTGTCGGCGCGTGGGACAGCGCGACGCGCTCCGGAATGCTCCGGCACCTCGTCGTGCGCACGCCGGCGCGCGAGCCGGGAGTGCTGGTCGTTCTCGTGACGAGCGGCGCGGAGCGCGCGCTCGTCGACGAGTACGCGGCGATGCTGCGCGCCGAGCTGCCGGAGATCACGACGTTCGTCCACACGGTGAATCGCGGCGTGGCGCAGGTCGCGAGCGGCGAGTCCAGCGAGATCGTGTTCGGCGACGGGCTCTTCCGCGAGCGGCTCTGCGGCCGGCGATTCACGATCGGACCGGGCTCGTTCTTCCAGACCAACACCGCGCAGGCGGAGCGACTGTACGGAGTCGCCGCCGAGTTCGCGGAGCTCGCGCCCGATCAGCGCGTGATCGACCTGTTCTGCGGGCTCGGGACGATCACGCTGTCGATCGCCGACCGCGTGCGTGAGGTCGTCGGCATCGAGCTCGACGCGGCGGCGGTGCAGCTCGCCGAGCGGAACGCACGCGACAACGGCGTGAAGAACGTGCGCTTCGCCGCGGGCGACGCGCTCGCTGCGCTCGACGCGGAGCTCGCGGCGCACGGGCCCGCCGATCGGATCATCGTCGATCCGCCGCGGGCGGGACTGCATCCGAAGCTCGTCGAGCGGTTGGCGACTCTCGCGCCGACGCGCGTCGTGTACGTGAGCTGCAACCCGCGCACGCTCGCGCGCGACGTCGCGCTGCTCGCGAACGCCTACCTCCCGAGCGCGATCGCGCCCGTCGACCTGGTCCCCCACTCGGACCACGTGGAGGTCGTCGTGCGACTCGATCGGATCGGGCGGGTCGGGCGAGCGACGCGAGCCGGCTGACCCGCGCGCCGCGCGATCACGGCAGGATCGTGATCGACACTCCGTTCGTGTTGGCGAGGCCGATGCCGACGCCGCCGTCCGCCACCATCGCCTGGACCGCAACCGACACGGTCACGGCCACGGGCGGGATGACCGCGGGCAGATCGA
>CAZOLL010000595.1:0-2842 GCA_964580365.1 uncultured Phycisphaeraceae bacterium | reverse complement strand
CCCCCGCGCCCCCGGGGGCCGCCCGGCGGGGGGGGCCGCAATCGTCCGGGGGGGGGGGTCCACCGGGGGGGGTTGGGGGAGCGGGAGCGCGCCCGTGCCCGTGCCCGGAAGCGTGCTCGTGCTCTCCCCGCCGTGCGGACGTACCTAGCTCCCCGTCGCCAGCGCTCCGAACGTCCCTTTCCCGATCTGCCGGATCCTCACGAGATCACTTCGGTAGCTCAGCTTCATGAGCACGCGGCCGAGCACTCCGTCGTTCGAGTGCTCGATGCGCTTCAGCTTGAAGACGAACTTCGCGTTCGGGTCGCCGGTGTCGGTGGCGAAGACCTCGCTCGAAGCGGGCGTGAAGTCGGCGCTGTAGCGCGCGCCCTTCCTCTTGTAGCTGCCGTCGGTATCCGGTGCGGCGTTGCGCTGGGCGATCGCGTCGGCCTCGCCTTCGAAGCGCAGCTTCAGAGGATCGACGACCGAGAGCTCCTGGAACACGCCCGGAACTCCCTCGATGGACACCTTGGCGACATAGAACGCGGTGCCGTCGTAGGTGCCGACGATCGGATCGGTTCCGGAGCCTCCGGACGCGGAGAGGGCGAGAGCGCCGAGCGCGGCCAGGGCGAAGAGTCGTTGCGTGAGGTTCATCGAAGTGGCTCCGAAGGGACGGGAACCCTCGCGCGGAGCCGGCGCGCGGACGGACGCGGAAAACCGGATTGCACGTTCGACGCTCGGTGCGCGGCCGGGACCGAGCCGGTCCCAGGCGGTCGCGCGCCGAACGCCGAACTTGCGTCCTGCGTCGTCACGCCTCCGGCTGGCAGCCGAAGACTCCGCTCTCCACCTGCTTCACGCGCATCTGGTCGGTCGTGTAGGTCAGGCGCTCGCGGTACTTGCCCGAGACGCCCGCGTCCGTGAGGCGGACACCCTTCAACTTCCACGACCACTTCGCGTGCGGGTCGCCCGCCTCGTTCTTCAACTCGGCCGTGGCCGCATCGCTGAAGTCGAGCTCGTAGCGCGCACCCTTTCGCTTCCAGACGCCGGCGTACTCCTTCTGCAGGTTCACGTTGATCGCGGCGTCCCCCGTGCCTTCGAAGCGCAAGAACACGGTCTCGCTCACGGGCAGCTCTTGGAAGATCCCCGGGATGCCCTCGACGAACGTGCGCACTCGATACAGCGTCGAGCCGGAGTCGGTGCCGAGGATCGGGTCGTTGCTCTGATCGGCGAACGCGGCGGCTCCGGCGAGCGCGACCGTGACGAGCAGAGCGGACTTGATGGACATGAGCTTCATGGGATGCCTCCAGTATTGCGGCCGAAGCCGCGGTGTCGTGGAAAGCACCTCTTCGCGTGATCGCACGCGCGCCGCTGCCAGGGATTCCGTGCGTCCGACCACGCCGGACCGCCCTCTTCCCGGGTGTTCGGCAATCGTTCTATGCTGCCCGCCCCACCCCGGAGCGCCTCCCGTGCAGTCGAACCCGTCGATCTTCCTCCCCGTCGTCGAGCGCTGGTTCGCGGAACGCATCGGCACGCCGACGCCGCCGCAGGCGCGCGCGTGGCCGCTCATCGCCGAGGGACGACACACGCTGGTCGCGGCGCCGACGGGCAGCGGCAAGACGCTCACCGCGTTCCTGTTCGCGATCGATCGACTGCTGCGCGAAGGGATCGACGCCGGCGGCGCGCTGCGGGACGAAACCCACGTCCTCTACGTGTCGCCGCTCAAGGCCCTCTCGAACGACATCGCCGCCAACCTCGAGCGCCCGCTGCGCGAGCTGCGCGAGCGCGACCCGTCATTGCCCGAAGTCCGCGTGCTCGTGCGCACCGGCGACACGCCGCAGAAGGACCGGCAAGAGATGGCGCGCCGTCCGCCGCACGTGCTCGTGACGACGCCGGAGTCGCTGTACATCCTGCTCACTTCCGCGAGCGGTCGGCGGATGCTGCGGACGGTGAAGACGGTGATCGTCGACGAGATCCACGCGCTCGCGCGCGACAAGCGCGGCGCGCACTTCGCGTTGTCGCTCGAGCGGCTCGAAGCGCTCGTCGCCGAGAACGGCAACCCGAGCTTCCAGCGCATCGGTCTGTCGGCCACGCAGAAGCCGATCGAGTTCGTCGCGAAGTTCCTCGGCGGCCGCGCGGCGGACGGAGAATCGCGCGACGTGAGCGTCGTCGACACCGGCCACCTCCGGCAACTCGACGTCGCGGTCGAGATCCCGCCATCGCCGCTCATGGCGATCTGCTCCCACGAAGTCTGGGGCGAGATCTACCAGCGCATCGTCCAACTGATCCGCGAGCATCGCACCACGCTCGTGTTCGTGAACACGCGCAAGCTCGCCGAGATGGTGTCGGCGCGGTTGTCCGAGGTGCTGGGCGACGCCGACGGACAACAGGTGAAGTGCCACCACGGCTCGCTGTCGAAGGAGATCCGCCTCGACGCAGAAGAGAAGCTGCGCGCGGGCAAGCTGAAGGCGCTGGTTGCGACGGCGTCGCTCGAGCTCGGCATCGACATCGGCGACATCGACCTCGTGATCCAGGTCGGCTCGACGCGCTCCATCGCGCGCTTCCTGCAGCGCGTCGGCCGCGCGGGCCACGGCGTCGGCCGCGTGCCGAAGGGGCGGCTGTTCCCGCTGACGCGCGACGAGCTGGTCGAATCGGCGGCGCTGCTCCGCGCGGTGAAGAACGGCGAGCTGGACAAGGTCTGCGGCCCGACCGCGCCGCTCGACATCCTCGCGCAGCAGATCGTCGCCGAGTGCGCCGGCCGCGCGGGCAGCTCCGGCCGGCGTTCCGACGACGACGATGCGGGCGACCCCGACGTCGAGCTCGGCGACGACACGAACAGTTGGAGCGCGACCGCGCTCTTCGAGACATT
>CAZOLL010000594.1:0-2855 GCA_964580365.1 uncultured Phycisphaeraceae bacterium | reverse complement strand
CTTGCCTTCGCCTTCAGCGGCCACGAGGGTCTCGGTCAGGCCAACGAGGGAGGTGGAGTCAAGGATATCGATCTCACCGCCGAGGAGCAGGGTTTCCTGCGCTTCAGCCGTAATGAATTGGATCACGAGGTTCGGGGTCTTGGGAGCGCTGCCAGCCCAATATTCGTTCGGGGCAAAGACCATCTTTTCGCCCTTCACCCATTCCACGAGCTTGTAGGGGCCATAGGAGAGCGGGGTCTCAGCCACGAGCGGGTTGGTCGCCCAATCCTTGGCGGCTACACCACCCAGCTGGTGAGCAGGGTAGATGGGCCACACGGGCAGGAAGTATAGCGGATCCTGAACGCCGGGGAGCCAGGTCTGGGTATAGCCGGTGTCGAAGAATTCGACATTGGCGGTCTTATCGCAGGTAATGAAGGAAGTGGCGCCAGATTCGGGATCGCAGGCGATCGAGCGACCGAGTTCGAGGTCAGCCTTGGAGACGGGGGTGCCATCTTCCCAGGTGAGGCCATCGATCAGTTCGAACTTGGAAACCAGTTGCTTCATGGTGACGGTGCCACCAGCGAATTCAATGGTCTCACCAGCAGAGTTGATCACCGAAACACCGGCAGCGAGGTCAACCACATCGCCATTGGCGTCCACGACCTTGTCGCCTTCTTTAACTTCCACATCATTGTTGGTGGTGGCGCCATTTTCGATCGTGGGCAACTGCTTGATCAACACAGGCTGGAAGTCGTAGTTCAAGCTGGTGACTTGGGCAGGGCGAACCATGGTCGCAGCCAATTGGGCTACGAACGCATCTTCCACCAGGGTGAAGAGTGAGGCAGGTTCCTGGGTAAAGCCGATAATGATGGTATCGCCACCGTCGATCGCCCAATCCTGCACGTTGTAGTTATAGTAGGATTCACCAGGGGTGGGGGCGAAGCCAGTCAGCGCGGCATTATAAGCAAAAGTGTCGGTGCGGTTGAAGAGCGGAATGCTCGGGATGTCTTTGGTGAACTCAGCCTGGGTTGTGGTGTAAGCAGCAATGCGCTCATCCTTCACCAGGGTGTTGTTCGCCAATTTAATGCCCTTGCTGGCTTCTTCGTTACACCAACCCATGTAGTTCTGGCCTTCCCAACCGTTGGCGGGTGTGGGGATCTGGTCACAAGCATACAGGGTCTGGCCACCGGGGTCAGCCTGACCAACCCAGGCGAAAGCGCCAAGGGTGAAGTCGCGACGGGCGAGACCGGTAGTATCACCGAACCACCAGGAGGCGGGAGCGTGCAAGCGGACAATGCGGATACCGCAGTCAGCCATCTGCTGTTCCCAGATCGCAGCCCAAGTCTGGCGGAAGGCGGCGGTGGTGGTGGTGAACTGCAGGGAGAGTTCTTCACCAGCAGCATTGGTGCGGAAAGTCGCACCTTCGGCGAGAGTCCAACCAGCTTCATCGAGCAAAGCGGCGCCCTTGGCAGGGTCATAGGGATAGATGGTGATATTGGCATCGCCAGCATAAGCCCAGTGGCTGGTGGGGATGAAGGTGTTCATCACCAAACCGGCGCGCTGTTCTTCGGTGGTCAACGGGTAGACCGAAGCCAACAGGTCAGACTTGTTGGTGCAGTATGAAAGCGCCTGACGGACCTTGAGGTCGCTCAGGATCGGGTGCGGGGTGGTGAACGCTTCGCGCTCAACTTCCACCTGTACTTCCTGGGTCACGATGACTTCTTTGGTGACCACAATCGGCTCAGCCGGTTCGGCGGTGGCGGCGGGACCACAGGCGGCGAGCACCATGCTCACAGTCACCAGAAGCCCGAGAACCAGCATAATGCGATTCTTCAACATGGGATTTCTCCTCCTACAAAGGATTTTGGGTTTGATTTAAAAGTTGACAAGCAAACATACACGTGAGTTACAACCAAATAATATCTCCTCCCCACACCACCTCCTTTCATCTTCATTAAAAAGGTTTCCGGCTTTAAGCAACAACGACAAAATGTCTTTAATACTGCAATTTGTCAGCGGAATGTTGCTTTTCAATTTGGTAAAGGCATTATACCCAATTCCAAAGGAGCGTCAACAGCAGTACCCAAGCGGGGTTATAAACAAACCACTTGAACAGACAAATACACTCCCGAAGACCTAATGAAACCGTACTTTCCTGAGATGAACATTAAAAACATCACTTTGTTGACAGTCACCCACCCAGGCAGTAGAATGCCACCGTATCAAAAATTACACTTGGAGGAGTAGCCATGCTCAAAGAATTCAGGGATTTCGCCTTGCGCGGTAATGTCATGGACCTGGCAGTCGGTGTCATTATCGGTGGCGCATTCGGGAAGATCGTTGCTTCGCTTGTCAACGATGTGTTGTTCCCGCTCATCGGGCTTTTACTCGGCGGGGTCAACATCAGCGAACTGTCTCTCACTGTCAAAGATGCAGTGATCAAATACGGAGCTTTCCTGCAATCCATCATTGACTTCGTTGTCATCGCCTTCGTCATCTTCATGATCATCCGCACCATGAACAAGCTGCAAAAGCCTGCCCCGGCGGCCGAGCCCACCACCAAGGAATGCCCGCACTGCTTCACCGCCATTCCGCTCAAGGCCCATCGCTGCCCGAACTGCACCTCGCAGTTGTAATGCAAACGCACCCGTAGACTCATAATCACGTCCCGCAGGCATTGACCACCATCCTGCGGGACGTTCTTTCCTCACCAACACCTGCCCGTATCCCAAACAAGCTCGCACCATCTTCTTTATTTTCACTATCCACTGATTAATTCATGTCCTCTTTCCTCGATAAGCTCAATCCTCAACAACGTGCTGCGGTCACAGCGGAGAATGGGCCTGTTCTTGTTGTGGCAGGCCCCGGGTCCGGAA
>CAZOLL010000593.1:0-2872 GCA_964580365.1 uncultured Phycisphaeraceae bacterium | reverse complement strand
GATCGCGTGCGCGGCGCGCGCGCTGCGGTCGACGCGGGCGCCGACGTCGTCCTGCTCGACGACGGCTTCCAGCATCGCCGACTGCATCGTGACGTCGACCTCGTGCTCGTCGATGCGGCCGATCCGTTCGGCGGCGGGCGTCTCTTGCCCGCGGGCCGCTTGAGAGAACCGGTCGACGAAGCGCGCGCGCGCGCGAGCGCCGTGATCGTGACGCGCTGCGACCGCGTCGCGCCCGAGGTGCTCGCGTCGCTCGTCGCCGATCTCGCGCGAAAGCGGCCGGGCCTTCCGGTGTGGCGCGAGCGCCACGTGCCCGTCGCCGTGCTCGATGCGGACGGGAACTCGTTCGGTTCGCCGCTGCGCGCTGCCGGACAGCGGATGCTCGTCG
This sequence comes from uncultured Phycisphaeraceae bacterium, assembly GCA_964580365.1. Classification (GTDB taxonomy): domain Bacteria; phylum Planctomycetota; class B15-G4; order B15-G4; family JADJEK01; genus CAZBOK01. The sequence goes on along the minus strand of CAZOLL010000593.1, from coordinate 2,487 downwards.
TGACGGGCATCGGGGATCCGAGCGCGCTCGCGCACACGTTGGAGTCGATCGGCGCGCTGCCGCTGAAGGTGCTCGACTATGGCGATCATCATGAATTCACGCGCGAAGATCTGACGGAGGTCGCGCGAGAAGCGGAGCGCGCGACGGCGAACGTCGTGATGACGACGGAGAAGGACTTGATGCGGATCGCGCGGTGGGAGGGGAAGGTGCCGCTGCGAGCGCTGAGGATCGGGGCGGAAGTGAGCGAGAAGCGAGAGCTGGGAAGGATGTGCGGGTTCGAGGTGTGAAGGGGAGGCGCGCGCGAGGTCCACGCGGCGGCGGTGGCGGCGATTACTGTCAGTTCGAGGAGAACTGGTGGACCGACGCTCCGGCCACCGGGGCCCGAACGCCGCGACCCGGGGACCTGGGACCGGAGACCGGGGACCGGAGAACCGATTGCCCGCGCCCCGGTTGCCGGTCCTCAGGTCACGGATCTCCGTTCACAGTTCGCGGGTCGCCCGGCTACGGCGTTCGGGCCCCGGTTGCCCGTCCCTCGGTCCCCCGGTCTTCCGGTTCACCGCCGCATGCGCGCTCGATCCCTCATCCATCGCACGACGAGCGCCGTCCATCCGGTCTGATGCGCCGCGCCGCAGCCTCGGCCGTGATCTCCGTGGAAGTACTCGTAGAACAGCACGAGGTCCTTCCACCCATCGTCGTTCGCGAAACGTGCATCGTCGCCGTGGCACGGCCGTCGGTTCTTCTCATCCGGCAGGAACAGGCGCGTCAGTCGACACGCGATTTCGCCGGCGGCCTCCGAGAGGCGCGTGCGTCGGCCCGAGCCGGTCGGGAACTCGACGGTGAGCGTGTCGCCGTAGAAGTGGTCGTACCGCTCCATCGCTTCGAGCAGCAGGTAGTTGACCGGAAACCACACCGGGCCGCGCCAGTTCGAGTTGCCGCCGAAGAGTCCCGTGTCGCTCTCGCCGGGGACGTAGTCGACGCGGTGCGTGTCGTTGCCGACGACGAACTCGACGGGTTCTTTTTCGTGGCGCTTCGACAGCGAGCGCAGGCCGTGCGGTGAGAGGAACTCGTTCTCGTCGAGCATCACCTTCAGCACGCGCTCGAGCCGGTCCTTCGGCGGCACGGCGAGGAGGTAGCGGCCTTCGCCTCTCTTCCCGGCGCGCGTCACGTGGCGCGCGAACTCCGGCTTGTTGTTCAGGAACCACTCGAAGCGCTTCTTGAAGCCGGGGAGGCGGTCGATCTTCCGCTCTTCGAGTACTTCGGCGGCGATCAGCGGCAAGAGGCCGACCATCGAGCGCACTTTCAGGGGGACGGCGTTGCCGTCGACGTGCAGGTGGTCGTGGTAGAAGCCGTCCTCGTCGTCCCACAGGCCGTGGCCCTCGAACGCGTTCATCGCGTCGACGATGGCGACGAAGTGCTCGAGGAACTTGGTCGCGAGGTCTTCCGCCGCCTTGTCGGTCTCGGCCAGCTCGAGCGCGATCGACAACATCGTCGCGCAGTAGAACGCCATCCACGCGGTGCCGTCCGCCTGCTCGAGGTGCCCGCCCGACGGCAAGGGCTTGCTGCGATCGAACAGCCCGATGTTGTCGAGGCCGAGGAAGCCGCCGGCGAAGAGGTTCTTGCCGTGGACGTCCTTGCGGTTCACCCACCAGGTGAAGTTCAGGAGCAGCTTCTGGAACACGCGCGCGAGGAACTCGCGGTCGCGCGCGCCGCGCGGGCCGGAGAGCTTGTACACGCGCCACGCCGCCCACGCGTGCACCGGCGGGTTCACGTCCGCGAGCGCGAACTCGTACGCCGGGATCTGACCGTTCGGGTGCATGTACCACTCGCGCAGCAGGAGCAGGAGCTGCGACTTCGCGAACTCGAGGTCGATCTCCGCGAACGGCAGCATGTGGAACGCGAGGTCCCACGACGCGAACCACGGGTACTCCCACTTGTCGGGCATCGAGATCACGTCGCGGTGGAACGAGTGCCGCCAGTCCGAGTTGCGGCCCGCTTTGCGCTCGCTCGGCGGCGCGGGTTGCGACGGGTCGCCCTCGAGCCAGTGGTCGACGACGTAGTGATAGAACTGCTTGGAGAAGAGGAGGCCCGCGTACGCCTGCCGCATCACGGCGCGCTCCGCGGCGTCGAGCGTGGCGGGGGTCTTCTTCGCGTAGAACTCGTCGGCCTCCGCGAGCCGCGCCGCGAACACGCGATCGACGCGCGCGGCGTCGACGCGGCCGGATCCCGCGCCGGAGCCGGAGCTCGGCGCGAGCCGGCCGCGCAGCACGACGCTCTTCCCCGGTTCGATGCGCAGTCGGTACCACGCGGCGGCCTTCGTGCCGGAGCCGTCCTTCGACACCGCGTCCTCGCGGCCGTTCACCACCCGCTCGTGGAACGCGTCCTTCACGTGCGGCGTGGCATTCGACGCACCGAAGAGGCGTTGCGCGTTGGTCTCGTTCTCGGTGAACAGGAGGTGCGGCGCCTTCCCGTCGTGCCCCGCGAGCGGCG
>CAZOLL010000592.1:0-2878 GCA_964580365.1 uncultured Phycisphaeraceae bacterium | reverse complement strand
GCGTGACCCGATGCCGGCGGGGCGTTATCCTGGCCGACCGTTTCCTGGTCCGTGAGAGATCCCCGGATGGCAGCGCGCAAACCCGATCCGCTCGCTTCGGCCCTCGACTTCGAGCGACCGATCGTCGAACTCGAGCAGAAGATCGCCGACCTCGATGAACTCGCCGAATCGACGCACATGGATCTCACCAACGAGGTCCGCCCGCTGCGCGAGCTGCGCGACAAGCTCCTGAAGCAGATCCACTCCCAGCTCACGCCGTGGCAGATGGTGCGCCTCGCGCGCCACCCGCTGCGTCCGCTGACGACCGACTACACGCAATTGATCTTCGAGGACGTCGTCGAGCTGTACGGCGACCGGCTGTACGGCGACGATCGCGCAATCCTCACGGCGCTCGCGCGGCTCGGCGACGAGCGCGTGATGTTGATCGCGCATCGGAAGGGCAAGACGACGGAAGAGCGCCTCGCGACCAACTGGGGTTGCGCGCACCCGGAGGGTTACCGCAAGGCGCTCGCGAAGATGAAGCTCGCTGAGAAGTTCGGCGTGCCGATCGTGACGCTGATCAACACGCCCGGCGCCTACCCGGGCATCGGCGCGGAGGAGCGTGGTCAGGCCGCGGCGATCGCGACGAACATCCTCGAGATGTCGAAATTGAAGGTGCCGGTCATCGCGTGCGTGATCGGCGAGGGCGGGTCCGGCGGCGCGCTCGGCATCGGCGTGTGCGATCGACTGCTGATGCTCGAGTACGCCTACTACTCGGTGATCTCCCCCGAGGGCTGCGCCGCGATCCTCTGGAAGGACGGCGAGAAGGCGGAAGATGCCGCGAAGGCGTTGAAGCTCACCTCGCGCGACCTGCAGGAGCTCGGTCTCGTCGACGAGGTCATCCCCGAGCCGCTCGGCGGCGCGCACCGCGACCCATTCCGCACCGCCATGGCTCTTCGCGACCGAATCCTCCGGCACTTGAAGGATTTGCGCAGGATTCCCGTCGATCGACTCCTGGACGCGCGCTTCGAGCGGTACCGCTGGATCGGCGACGGACCCGAGCTCACGAACGGCGTCCGCGAGCTCAAGTCGCGCGCTGGCAAGGCCGCAGCGCCGGCGACGCCACCGGACGCGGCACCCGGCCCGACCCCCGACGCGCCGGTGATCGAGCTCCCCGCCGAGCGCTCGGAATGACCGTTTTCAGCCCCGTTCTCACACTCGCGCGGACGATCTCGTAGTGGGGACCGCGTTTCGGAACGCATGGGCAACTTCGGCGCGGCTTGCGCCCTGGCGATCGTTCGGCGACGACGCCCATGCAGCGGACGCAGGGAGTCCGAAGTGTCTCGAGTTCTCGCGTTCCGCTCGGCTCGCATGAGCACCTCGATCACGCCTCGAGGTCCGGAAGGCCGCGGTCCGTCCGACCGCGACGCGACCAGCCAGACGCAGGACGCCGAGTGGATTCGCGCCGCGCAGACCGGCGACCAGGATGCGTTCGCCGCGCTCGTCGCGCAGTACCAGGGCCGCGCCTACTGGGTCGCGTTCGGGCTCCTGAACGACGCCGAGGAATCTCGCGACGTGGTGCAGGAAGCGTTCCTCCGCGTGTACCGCTCGCTCGAGCGCTTCGACTTCGCGCAGAACTTCTACACCTGGCTGTACCGCATCGTGGTGAACCTCTCGATCGACCGCCTGCGCCGCGTGTCGCGCGTGCGCAGCGTCGCGCTCGACGACGTCGCGGAGCCCGCGGCTCCGTCGGCGCAGGAAGCCGCGCCCGGTCGCTCGATCGAAGTCGGAGAGACGTCGAAAGACATTCGCGCCGTGCTCGACACGCTGCCGCCGCGCTACCGCACCGTGATGGTGCTGCGCGAGTTGAACGGTCTGTCGTGCAAGGAAATCGCCGGCATCGTGAACTCGTCGCACGCGACGGTCCGGTGGCGGCTGCACATGGCGCGCAAGTATTTCAAGGCGGCCTGGGAGCGTCGCGAACGCCAGGCCCAGCGGAAGGCACCCGAAGAATGACCTGCAACCGAATCCGCAAGTTGATCCCGCTCGCCGTCTCTCGCGATCTCGAGCCCGGCGTGCTCCGTGCGGTCGAGGACCACACGAAGACGTGCCTCGCCTGCTTCCGCGAGCTGCGCGCCTACGCCGAGCAGTTCGAGCTGCGCGCCGTGCTGAAGCCGGCCGCGCTCGACGCGGTGCCCGAGGAGTTCGGCACCGGCATCGTCGACGACGTGATGGGCGCGATCCGCCGCGGCGAGGACGGCCCGGCAGCGCCGATCGCTCGCCCGCTCTCTCCCGCGATCTCGCGGCTCGTGCGCTACGGCGTTGCGGTCGCCGCCGGATTCGCGTTGTTCGCCGTGCTGCGGTTCTCCGCGGATCCGGGCTCGCCCGGTCCGTCGTCCGGCTCGCCTCCGGGAATCGTCCAGCCCGCGCGCGGCACGCGTTTCGTCACGCCCGCCAGCACGAACGGCGCGAACGGCCCGATCCGCACGGAGCGATTGCCGCCGGTGCGGCTGGTGCAGCACAAGAACGACTTCTGACGAGGTCCTCCGAGTGCACTCGAAGCTCTCGAAGTGGACCGCGCTCGTCCTCGCGAGCGCGGCGCCGCTCTCATCCGCGAATCCGGAGCCGCCGCGCGTTGCGTCGCAGCCCGCGGCCGCCGCGCCGTCGCTCGCAGACGCGGTCGTGCGGCTGCGCCGCTCCGCAGTCGCGCTGCGCATCACGCCCGACGGCGGTCCCGACGCGCCCGGCGACGCCACGCCGATCCGCAGCCAGGTCATCGTGTCGGGCTTCGTGCTCGATCGCGACGGCTACGTGCTCACGGTCGGCGACGAGATCCAGCACGGCACGATCGCGGTGGAGCTGGACGGGGAGGCGTGCTTCACGGCGATCTTTTCCTGCA
>CAZOLL010000591.1:0-2881 GCA_964580365.1 uncultured Phycisphaeraceae bacterium | reverse complement strand
GCCGCGCGTGTCCTTCTCGCCGCCGTAGCGCGACGCGGAGCGCGCCTCGTCGGCCCAGCTCGCGAAGCATCCGCCGCGCACGACGCGGTAGCGCTCGAACGCACCGCGCCGCAGGCCGTCGCCCGCGCGCGGCGTCGCGGCCGCGTAGTTCTCCCAACTGTCGTCGCACCATTCCTTCACGTTGCCGCCCATGTCGTGGAACCCGAACGCGTTCGGATCGAAGCCGCCGACCGGCGCGTGCACCATGTGGCCGTCGTCGAGCCACTCGAGGAAGCGGAGCTGGCGGTTCATCCCCTGTTTCTCCGCCGCGCGGTCCGCGAGGTTCTCGTGCCCGCCGAGGCTCTCGATCGCCTCGCCGTACGGGTAGGGCGTCGACGTCCCGGCGCGGTACGCGCGCTCCCACTGCGCCTCGGTCGGGATGCGCAGGTCGAGCTGGTGCAGCGCGCGATCGACCTCGACCCAGGTGACCAGCTCGACCGGGTGCAGGAGCCCGGTGATCTTCGTGAGTCCCGTGTCGGGCCGGTAGGTGCTCGGGTTCGTGCCCGTGTGCCGCAGCCACTGCGCCTGCGTCATCTCGAAGCGGCTGAGGAAATAGGGGTCGAGCTCCGCTTCGTAGCTCGGTGTCTGCTCGTCCGGCGTCGCCGCGTCGACATTCGCGGGCCGTCCGTCGGCCGGCGTCGCTTTGTCCGCGCCGAGCACGACCTTTCCGCCGGGCACCAGCACGAGCACGACGCACGAATCCTCGTCGAACTCGAGCGCGCCGTCGGCGTCACGTCCGGGAATGGTCCCGGACAGGACGTGCGCGAACTCCTCGAGGCCGCTCCTCGGATCGGGTCCGAGCGGGACGAGCCCGAGCTGCGGGCGCAGGTCGAGGCCGCCGTAGACCGGGTTCGTCTTGATGCGCTCGCACGCCGCCGCCCACGCCGCCGCGGGTCCTTCGATCGTCCGCGCGCGCAGCGACTCCGCGCTCGCGACCCGCGCGCCGACTGCCGCGATGCGCGCGTCGAAGTCCGAAAGCTCGCGGTGCAGCGACTCGAGCTGGTCGCGCTGCCAGTCGGCGGTCTCGTTCGAGCCGAGAGGCGGCAGCGACGCGAGAAGCGCGGTGTGCTCCGGCGTGCGCTCGCGCAGCCGCTCCGCGTCCGCGAGCCACGCCTTCATCAGCGGCACGCGCTCCGGGCGCGCGGGCCACAGGCCGTCCTCGCGCTGGCGCAGCTCGCGCGCGAGCTTCAGGTCCGCGAGACGCGTCACCGCCGAGAGCGCGGTCGTGTTCGCGCGCCACAGCCACGTGACGAGGACGAGACCGACGAGCAGCACGGCGAACGCGGCGCCGATCGCTCCGGCCAGCGCGCGCTCGCGCTGGCAGAACCGCGCCAGTCGGTCCGCCAGCGTCGGCGGCCGTGCGTGGATCGGGCGCTTGCCGCTCACGCACGCGAGGTCGTCCGCGAGCGCCGTCGCGGTGCCGTAGCGCGCGGACGGTTCTCTCGCGAGCGCGGTCGCGATCACCAGCGCGAGGTCGCGGCCGACCGCGGGGTTCTTCGCGCGCACGTCCGGCAGCGCGTCGTGCACGATCGCGCGCAGCTCGGCCGCCGTCGTCGACGCCTGGTAAGGACGCTCGAGCGCGAGCGCCTCGTAGAGCGACGCGCCGAGCGCGTAGACGTCGGCGCGCACGTCGGCCGCGGAGCCCGTGAGCCGCTCGGGAGGCAGGTAGCACAAGGTGCCGAAGACCGCGCCGGGCAGCGTGATCGTCGGCGTGCTGCCCTGGTCGTCCTGCGCGAGGCCGAAGTCGACGAGCACCGGCTGGTCGGGCGCGGCGAGGAGGATGTTCGCGGGCTTCACGTCGCGGTGCAGGATCCCCGCCGCGTGCGCCGCCGCGAGCGCGCGGGCCGCGCGCTCGCCGAGTCGCACGACCTCCGCGATCTCGCTCGGCGTTCGAGGCGGGCCGACGCCGCGCGCGACGCGGGCGGCGATCGCCTGCTGCAGGCTGCCGCCGCCGACGTGGCGCATGGCGATCCACGCGGTGTCCTCGGACTGGCCGACTTCGAACACCGTCGCGATCCCCTCGTGCTCGAGGCGCGCGAGCGCCTGCGCCTCGCGGCGGAAGCGCAGCTCGGCCGCGGAATCGAGCGCGTCGATCGACCGCATCAGCACCTTCAACGCGACGGTGCGCGCGACGCGCGTGTCCTCGGCGAGGTAGACCGTGCCTTGTCCGCCGCGGCCGATCTCGCGGATCAGCCGGTAAGGGCCGATGGCGCGCGCGTCCTTCTCGCCGGTCGCGCCGGTCGCACCGGATGCGGACGGCGGCGGCGCGGGCGCTTCGGCGAGCGCGCCCCGCGCACGCGTCCACTCGGCGGCGATGCGCTCCTCGAACCCGGGAAAACGCGCGAGGTACTCAGCGAGCGGGCGCGCGCGGCCCTGATCGACGTCGGAGATCCACAGCTCGAGGAACGCCTGCGCGACGCGCTCTTCGCGCGCCGAGCGGTCGTCCTCGGCCCGCGGTCCGGTCACGGCGCGGCCCGCGCCCAGTCGACGCCGTTCAAGAGCAGTCCGAGGAATCGCGAGTCGCGCCACGCCGACTCGCCGTGGCCGAGCGCGCAGTAGAAGACGCGGCCCTTCTTGACCTCTCGCGTCCACGCGAGCGGGTGGGGCGCCTCCGCGTGCTTCGCCTCGGCGAGGTTCACGGACGACGGATCGAGCGAGAGGATCACGTGCGCGTCGGCCGGCGGCGGCGCGGCGAACTCAAAGATCTCGTCGGCGATCGCGAACGCGCCGCCGGCGGAAGCGAGGCCGGCCGCGACCGCGTGCGCGGGGTCGTCGACCTTCACGGTCACGGCCTGCTTCCACGGCGCGCCGTCCGTCACCGCGCCGATCAACGACGTGCCCG
>CAZOLL010000590.1:0-2899 GCA_964580365.1 uncultured Phycisphaeraceae bacterium | reverse complement strand
GTGAGGTCGTTGCTGCCGATCGACACGCCGTGGACTCCGAGCTTCGCGTACTCGGGGATCCAGTATGCGACCGACGGCACCTCGGCCATCACCCAGCGCAGGAGCGCGCGGTCCGAACCGAGCGGGCTCGCGTCGACCAGCGCGAGGCAGCGCTCGAGCTCCCAGCGCGTCCGCACGAAGGGGATCATCATGTGGAGATTCTGCGTCTCCTGCCGCACGCGCGCGAGTGTCTCGAGCTCGAGGCGGAACAGCGTCGGGTCCTTCACGTAGCGGAAGCAGCCGCGGTACCCGATCATCGGGTTCTCTTCGACCGGCTCGAACGCCTCGCCCCCTTTCAGGCCGCGGAACTCGTTCGTGCGGAAATCATAAGTGCGGTAGACGACCGGCCGCGGCGCGAACGCACGTGCGATGCGCAGGAGGTCCGCGGTCATCTTCTCGACGAACTCGCGCGCGCCGCCCGCGGCGACGAGCTCTTGCGGATGCACGCCGGAAAGCGCGTTCAGGATCATGAACTCCGCGCGCAGGAGGCCGACGCCGTCGACGTCGAGCGCCGCGACGCGCGCGGCCTGGTCGCTCATCGCGAGGTTTGCGTAGATGCGCGTCTTCAGGCGCTCGCGTGCAGTCGCGGAGTGCGAGTCGGCCGCGGCGAGCGGCCGCGCCGGGGAGATTCCTGCCGCGCCCGCGGTGACCCGTCCGTGCGCGCCGTCGACGGTCACCACCTCGCCGTCGCGCAGGCGCACCGTCGCGTCTCGTGCGCCGACGATGCAGGGGATGCCCAGCTCGCGGCTCACGATTGCGGCGTGGCACGTCATCCCGCCGCCGTCGGTGACGAGCGCCGCCGCGCGCCGGATCGCCGGCACCCAGTCGGGCGCCGTCATCGGCGCGACGAGCACCTCGCCGTCCACGAGCCTCTGCGCCTCGGCCGGAGTCCGTAGTACGCGGACGCGGCCGGACGCGACCCCCGGCGCGGCGCCCATGCCCGAGACCAGTGCCGGAGAGGCCGGTGACGCCGGGCCCGAAGGCGCGGTCGCGCCCGACCGCGGCGCGGCGCCCGGCACCGTGATCGGCCGGGCCTGGACGATCCAGAACCGTCCGCCGGCGGACGCCCACTCGATGTCCTGCGGCGCGCCGTAGTGCGCCTCGACGCGCATCCCGAGACGCGCGAGCTCGACCGCCTCGTCGTCGGACAGCACGCGCCGCGATGCATCCGCGGGCGGAAGCGCGGTGCGCCGCTCCGAATCACCGGCGCGCTCGATGCGGAACGGCTTGTTCCCGATGCGCACCGAGAGCAGGCGCGGTCCGTCCTTGTCGAGCACGTAGGTGTCCGGCTCGACCAGGCCGCCGACGACGACTTCTCCGAGTCCGAACGCGCCCTCGATGACGATGCGCGAGCGGTCGCCGCTCGCGGGGTCCGCGGTGAACAGGACGCCGGCGCGCTCCGAGTCGATCATCTTCTGCACCACGACCGCGAGCGCGGGCTCTTCGGAAAGCCCGCGCGACTTGCGGTACGCGAGCACGCGGGCGCCGAACGCGGAGGCCCAGCAGTCGACGATGCGGGCGAGCAGCGCCGGCGCTCCGCGCACGTTGGTGTAGGACTCGTGCATCCCGGCGAACGAGGCCTGCGCCGTGTCCTCGGAAGTGGCCGACGAGCGCACCGCCACGAACGCCTCGGCGCCGAGCCGCTCGTGCTCCGCGCGGATCGCCGCGCGCGTCGCGGGCGGAACGCTCGCGGTTCGTACCAGCGCCTGCAGCTTCTCGGCCGACTTCGCGAGCCCCTCCGCGTCGTCCGGATCCGCCGCGGCGAACAACGCGCGGACCTGCGCGCGGACTCCCGCGGCGTCGAGCGCAGCGCGGTACGCGTCCGCCGTCACGACGAGCCCGGGCGGCACAGGCATCCCGATCCGGGTCAGCTCGCCGAGGTTTGCACCCTTGCCGCCGGCGCGTGCGACGTCGCCGCGGCCGAGTCGATCGAACGCGATCACGTCCGCCATCGAGAGCTCCGTTCAGAACCCGGTTCGATCGCGGTCAGCGCGCGTCGCGCGGCGAACTCACCGGGGGTACCCCCAGCTCGACGCGCGCCGCGGGCCGCGTCGCGGGCCCCGACGCGAGAGGGTCGGTCGCTCGCGGAGCCCCTCCGCGTGACCGCGGCCGAGGATCTCGAGCAGGTCCGAGACCGTGACGATGCCGCACAGCCGGCCCTTCGCGAGCACCGGCAGGCATCCGATCGAACGGTTCTTCAGCAGTCGCGCCGCCTGACGCACGGACATCTCGGGCGGGGCCGACAGAGGCAGACGGCTCATCAGGTCGCCGACGAGCCGGCCGTCGCGCTGCTTCGCGCCGTTCCTTCCGCCCAGATCCCGGTCCGTGAGGACTCCGACCACTTCGCCGCTCTGCACCACCACGAGGTGGTGGATCCGCTTCATCTTCATGAGGTTCCACGCGGCGTCGGCGCTCTCGCGCGCACCGATCGTGGTGACCGTGTCGTTCATGACGTGCTCGAGCCGCAGCATTGACCGCCTCCTTGTGCGTGACACGGCGCGGTCGTGCAACGTCCGTTCCGCGAGGTTCGGACACCGCGCCGCGAAGCGTTCCGCACTCGGCGCTCGACGCCGGGGATTCCGCCGCGGTGCGCTCGGGAGACCCGCCGCGAAACATCGGCCCGCGGCGCGAGCGCTCCGACCCCTGCGGCCGGAGACATCCGGTACCGTCGTTGCGGACGGCACGGCGCATCCGATCGCGGCGTGAACTCGAGAGGGCGAGAACCCATGGCGTACTCCGACATCCTCTGCCCGGTGGACTTCAGCGACGCGTCGAAGAACGCGCTCGCGAGCGCGGTCGCGTTGGCGCGGCGAGTTCGCGGCCACGTGCATGCGCTCCACGTCCTGCCCGTGATCGGGCC
>CAZOLL010000589.1:0-2900 GCA_964580365.1 uncultured Phycisphaeraceae bacterium | reverse complement strand
TTCGCGGAAGGCGACGTGATCACGCGCATCGGCGACAAGGACGTGAGCGATCCGAACGAATTGGTCGAGATCGTCCGCTCCCTCGCGCCGGGCGACGTGGTCGCCTTCACCGTGAACCGCGGCGGCAAGGAGACGAGGCTCGAGGCCTCGCTCGGCAAGAACCCGAGCAACGGCGCGATCGCGATGCCCGAGACTGCACCGGTGCCCAACCCGCCGAAGACCGCAGAGCCGGCTGCTCCGCGTCCGGGTGCGGAGCGTCGAGCGCGCGCCGCTGCCGCGTTGCGCGGACCGTCCGTGATCCTTGCGCCGAACGAGGTGCTCACCGCGAAGGTCGTGGCGAACGGCGACGGCTCGTACACGATCCAGTGGGGTGACGGCCGGACGCTGAACCTCCCGTCGGACGGACGCCGCGTGCTCGTCCTGCGTCCGAAGGGCGAGGAAGGCGTCGAGCTCATGCTGCTCGACCCGGCCGCAGCGGGCGGGCGCCTGATTCGCGCGCTCGACGCGCAGCCCCCGGCAGCGAACGACGAGGGCGGCGGTCGCTGATCGCCCGACCGATCTCGACGAAAGCCGGAACGCCGGCGGCGGAGCGCTTCATCCGCCGCCGGCGTTCCGTTTGAATGTCCGCCCCATGTCCGAGGCGGCGCCCCCACTCCCCTCTTTCGACGAGTCGAATCCCGCTCGCGCGTCGCGCGCGGCGGTGATCGCGCTCCTCGCGGTGCTCCTGCTCTCGGTTGCGATCCGCGCGTGGCTCTTCGTCGACTCGCGCGCTCGGAACCCGACGTGGACCACGCCGGTCGCGGACTGCGCGTACTACGACGAGTGGGCGCTGCGTGCCGCGCACGGAGAGAGCTACGGGGCGGCGCCTTTCTACGAGCCGCCGCTCTACCCCCACTTCCTCGCCGGCCTGTACTGGATCGTCGACCGTTTCGGCGCGATCGAGCGGCGCTACGACGTCGCGGGAATCGTGCAGCTCGCGCTCGGGCTCGCGTCGCTCGTCCTGCTGTTCCGCATCGCGCGGAAGGTCTTCGGCGAACACGGCGATTGGGTCGGAGTCGTCGCCGCGCTCCTGCTCACGCTGTACCCGAGCCAGGTCTACTTCGAGTCGAAGCTTCTTGCGAACGTCCTCGAGACGTTCCTCCTGCTGCTCGCGTTCGACCTGCTCCTCGACGCGAACGGACGGCGCGGACGGCTCGCGATCGGCGGGCTGGTGATCGGGCTCCTGTGCACGGCGCGGGCGGACAAGCTGCTCCTGCTCGTGCTCGCCACGGCGTGGGTCGCGTGGGCTGCCGGCCGCGGCCGCGGGCGACTCGTCGCCGCCGCGGCGTTCGCACTCCCGGCGGTGATCTGCGTCGGCGCCGTGACCGCGCGCAACGCGATCGTGGCCGGCGACCCGGTGCTCGTCGCCGCGAACGGCGGCGTCAACTTCTGGTTCGGCAACCAGGACAGGGCGACGGGCGTGAACTCGCCGCCCGGCCAGGAATTCGGCGCGCTCGCGACGCAGCGCGAGGCCGCGCGGAAGATCGCGCGGACCGAGACCAAGAACCCCTCGATCCGCGACTCGGAAGTCTCGTCGTTCTTCTTCGCGAAGGGCGTCGACTACATCCGCGAGCGGTTCTCCGCGTGGCGGCGCTTGTTCGTCAAGAAGCTCCTCTTGTTCGCGTCCAACTGGGAGTTCGACGTCGGGTGGCTCGCGATCGCGGAACAGCGCGAGACGCGGGTCCTCGCGTATTTGCCCGTCGAGTTCGCGCCAATCTTCGGGCTCGGCATCGCCGGGATGATCCTCGCGCTGCGCCGGTCGCCGCGGCCTTGGCTCCTGCTCGGCCCGCTCGCGTGCTCGACGGTTGTCCTGCTCGCGTTCTTCGTGAGCACGCGCTTCCGTCTCGCCTCCGTGCCGATGCTCGCGCTGTTCGCGGGCGCCGCGGTCGTGTTCGTCCTGACGCGCATCCGACGCGGGCGCGTGCTCTCGGCGCTCGGCGTCCTGGTCCTCGCCGCCGGCCCCGCGGCGTGGTCGTGGGCGAACGAGCGCACCGTGATGAGCGGAGAAGGCGAGCTCGCGCGGCGGCCGCTCGCGGACACTCTCTACGCGAACGCCAGCACCATCGTCGGCAATGCGTTCATCGACCAGGGCCGCCTCGACGAGGCGGAAGCGGTCTTCCGCGACGTGCTCGCGCGCGACCCCTTCGCGTTCAAGGCGCACCTCGCGCTCGGGCTCATCTCGCATCGTCGAGCCCGCGCGATCACGGGGACGACCGAAGTCGAGCTCGCGGCGCGGCGCGCGGCCATCGCCGAGGCGCGCGCGGAGTTCGAGCTGACCCTCGAGAGCGTTCCGCAGTTCGCCGAAGCGCGCGCCGCGCTCGGCTTCCTGTTGATGGAGGACGACGTCGCGGAATACACGCGCGCCGTCCGCGAGTTCCAGATGGCCGTGAGGTTCGACCCGCGATCGCTGCAATTGCGCGCGCAGCTCGCGAAGGCGCTGTTCTTCGATGGCCGCGTCGCCGAGGCACGCCGCGAGCTGGAGAACGTGCGCAAGATCGCGCCCGGCGACCCGTTGGTCGCCGAGCTCGAGCGGCTCATCGGCCGCTGAGCGTCACTTCTTCATCTTCGAAAGCACCTGGCGCCGCAGCTCGATCGCCTCGGTCGAGCGCCACAGGCGCAGGAACGCCTCGCGGCTCTCGGCGCCGGAAGCGCGCACGCGGGCCGCGTAGGGCGCGCGCATCTCGAGCTTCACCTGCGCGAACGCGGCGCGCGGCGAACGCGCGAGCGCGTGCGCACGGTCGGCGGCGCGCTCGAGCAACCACTCGGCGTCGACCAACTCGTCGAGCATCCCGAGCGCGAGCGCCTCGTCCGGGCCCATCAGGTCGCCGAGCAGAACCGCCGAGCGGAAGGCGTGCGGCGCG
>CAZOLL010000588.1:0-2905 GCA_964580365.1 uncultured Phycisphaeraceae bacterium | reverse complement strand
CGGTGAGGTCCGCCTCGAAACCATCTCGCGCCGCCGGATGATCGAGGCCGCGGCAGAACTGCGTCATCGTCCACCGGCGCCAGTCGATGTCGACCGATGACCACGAAAAGCCGACGCCCCGCAACCCGGGCCCCATGCTGGGATTCCGGAAGTCGTAGACCTCATGCGCCGCCGATTCGAGCAGCTTCACGACCTCCGGCTGCCGACCGTTTCGCCAGCTCGACGCGACATAGATTTTCATCGCCTAGACCTCCTTCTCCGGCACGGGCTCAGCGCACGTCCGGAAGTAGACCATCGCCGCCAGCACGAGCGCGTCGCGCCAGTCCTCGCGCTCGACGGCCGAGCGCAGCATCCGTTCGAGGGTGCCGACCGGGCACTCGTCGACGCGCCACCACCCGCCGCGGCCGGCTGCGCGCGTCTCCGCCGTTCGCCGCACGATCGAGGCCACCGCGAAGTCGGAAAGTTGATCGTCGGCGGTCGCCTCGGCCCGACGCCGGACTTCGGCGATCGCCTCGGGCGTGATCGACGCCTCGCGCCCGACGGCGATGCCCATCGCGATCCGCGCGTTGCGTTGGTCGATCTCGTGCGTTCGTTCGCTCATAGCCTACTCCTCCCGCATCGGCGGCACGTTGATCCTCGGGCTCGCGTGAACCTCGATCCGGTCCGCGAAGACGAGCCGCCGCATGTCTTCGAGGTGCCGCTCGGTCGCGCCGAGCTGGCCCGCCGATCCCCGGCCCTCGGTCGGCCGGATGCCCGCCGTCCAGAGCGAGTCGATCAACTCCTGCGCGGCGTGCTCGTCGAGCGTGAAGGTCGGAGCCTCCGCCTCGTCGCCGTCGCGAAGCTCAACCCAGTCGATCTGGCCAACTGCGCCGCCGTACCCGTCTCGGCTCATCACGAGCACCTCGATCCGGTTCCCGAAGCTGCGCCGCAGCGCGATCGCCTTCGTCGACATCACCACCTCCGCGCGACTTCGCGCAGCCCGAGCACCATCGCCACGAAGACTAACGCGACGAGTAAGATCCAGACCGGCGCGAGCACGACCCACCACGACCACGACGCGACGGGCTCGACCCGGAAGAGCTTGCCGATAATCAGCGAGGCGAAGACCAGATCGAGGACGCCGATGCGGCCGCTCGTCTTCGACATCGCCTAGCCCGCCGCCGGGACGTCGGCGCCCGGCGTCCGCTTCAGGCCGAGCGGGTTCGCCTCGACCAGCGTGAGCCGGCCGATGTCGAAGTGCCGCTGCACCGGCTGCCCCTCGTGCTGCTCCGTCCGGCTCGTGAGCCAGCAGGTGTCGCAGCCGGTCAGGTGCCGGACGTGCGAGGTCAGGACGCCCTCGAACCCCGTCAGGTCGTCGCGGCAGAGGTCGCCGATCATCAGCGCGCTATTCGGGATCCGGAAGTCGGTCCGCGTCGTTTCCATCTAGCTCGCCCTCCTCGCGGCGACCGCGTCGAGCGCCGCGCGCAGCATGACCTGAAGCTCGTCCCAGCGCTCGCGCGCGCCGCCGGCGTCCGGGTGGTCGTACTTCGCCGAGGTCCGGTAGGCGTGCCGGATCTCCTCGACTGACGCGTCGGGCTCCAGCCCGAAGTACTCCCACCACGGGACGCCGCCCGCCTGCTGCGGGAGCGCGACGAAGCCGGCGAACGCCTGCTCGATGGTGCCGACGCCCCACCGCTGCTGCCCGCGGATCGCGTGGACGTGCAGCGCGACGGCCCGCAGGTTGTGCTCTGCCCGGTCCCACTTGTCGCAGGCGAGGACGCGGCGCTCGCCCTTCAGCTTGAACCAGACCGCGACCCCGACGTCGTCGACGCGCGGCTGCTTCGAGTAGGGGATGCCGTCGGGCCGCACGCGGTAGTTCGACGAGATGACGACGTCGGCGCTCCGGACCCCGAGGAGCCGCAGCTCTTCGAGGACGCGCTGCGCCTCGTGGTAGAGCGTCGTCGGACGGAATGGCGCTCGGCGCGTGCTGAAGCGCGACGTCCGCGGCGTGCCCGAGGGCCACGAGAGGGGCCACGACGCGACGACCTCGGCCTCGTACTGGCTCACGGCTCCCCCTCGCCGGCCATCGCGGCGTCAACCAGATCGCGAAGCGAAGTCCGCGTCAGGATCTCACCGCGGTCGGCCGTCATGTGCGATCCAGACTCGAACACGGTCAGGATGCGCGTCGGCCTACCGAGCCAATCCAACCGCCTCGCATCCTGCTCCAACTCCGCCACCCGTGCGCGCGAGGCGCGGAGTTCGGCGATCAACTCATCACAAAGACCGCGGAGTCGGGTTTCGCCGATGAATCCTCGCACTCGGAAATACTCTTCCGCCCTCTCGATCACGTCGTCATTCGCCATCGGAGCGCTCGATCATCGTCACGCGGTCCGGCCGGAGCCACGCCGTCGCGAAACCCTGGGGCGGCGCGGCCGGCGGCTCGGCATCCGAGGTCGCCAGCCCGAGCAGCGTCCACACCGTCTCGCCGGCGCTCGCCCACTCCGAGGCGAAGCTCTGGAAGCGCGCGCGCGAGGCGCGATCGAGGGCGTCCAGCTCGTCGACGATCACGATCGGGAGCCCGACCGCGTAGGAGACCGCCGTCTGCAGCGCGAGGCCGGCGAGCCGTTGCTCGCTCTTCGAGGCGCTCGCGACGTGCTTTCCGTCGATCGAGAGGTCGAAGTCGGCCGTCAGCTCGACAAGCCCGCAGTCGCCCTCGAACTGCGAGAGCCAGCTCCGGATCGCCGACGCCCCGTCCGAGGCAAGCCGCTGCGGGATCCCGTCCGGGCGCAGCTCGCGTTCGACCGCGTCGAGCCACTCGACCCGGGCATCGAGCCGGGCCGCCGCCTTCTCGCGCTCCGTCGCTTCGGCCAGCGCCGCCTCGTAGTTCTCCCGAGCCCCCAGCACGTCGGCCCGCCGGTAGGCGATC
>CAZOLL010000587.1:0-2924 GCA_964580365.1 uncultured Phycisphaeraceae bacterium | reverse complement strand
TCTCGACTCGCGCGTCGCGCCAAGCCGGATGGATCGTTGAACGCGCCGCCGCGGATCACGCGGCGCACGTCTTCGCTCTTGGGAGTTCGCA
Source organism: uncultured Phycisphaeraceae bacterium (assembly GCA_964580365.1). Lineage (GTDB taxonomy): Bacteria > Planctomycetota > B15-G4 > B15-G4 > JADJEK01 > CAZBOK01. The sequence goes on along the minus strand of CAZOLL010000587.1, from coordinate 2,833 downwards.
GTCCGTCGACGTCGGCGGGTGTGCCGAACGGGGCGCCGAGCACGTCGCGACACCACTCCCAGACGTTGCCGTGCACGTCGAAGAGGCCGAACGCGTTCATGCGGAAGCGGCCGACGGGTGCGAGCACGTAGAACCCGTCGTCGAAGTCGCCTTCGTGGCGGCCCCAGCCGGGGAAGCGCGCCTCGGCGCGGATGTCGAGCACGTTCGCGACGCCGTCGAGCGATGCGGCGTCTTTGCCGCACCACCACGGCGTCGTCGTGCCGGCGCGCGCGGCGCGTTCCCACTGCGCCTCGGTCGGCAGCGCGAAGCCGGAGCGTCGCATCCAGCGGTCGGCTTCGGTCCACTCGACCTGCTCGACGGGATGCGCGAGCGAGATGGGGAGCGGGTCTCCGTCATAGGGAGGCCCGAGCAGGTAGTAGCTCGGATCGCTCCCGTCGGTGAGCCGCCGCCACTGTCCCTTCGTCAGCTCGTGACGCGCGATGAAGAACGGCGCGAGCGCCACTTCCTGCGGCCGCTCGTCGTCGCGCGCGTCGCGATCGAAGTTCGGCCGCGCTTCGTCCGCGCGTTGCGCGCCCTGCACGAACGTGCCGCCCGGCACGAGCACGAACACGATGCCCGTCGCCTCTCGGATCGTCACCGATCCGTCGGCGCCGAGCGCGGGGATCTCGACCGACGCGGGGTCGGTGCCGGCGACGAGGTCGCACGCGCTGCGCAGGTCGTAGAACTCGGCGAGCCCCGACACGGGATTCATGCCGAGCGGCACGAGGCCGACCTGCGGGTGCAGGTCGACGGGATCGTCGCGGTAGCGCTCGGACGCGGCGATCGCGGCGCGCGCTTCGTCCCACGTCACGCGCGCGCGCGGGTGGTGCGCGGAAAGCTCTCCGATGCGCCGCGCCCACGCGAGCCGTCGCTCCACGGATGCCTTCGCGCCGGACTCGAGAGTTCCGATGTCGGCGAGCAGTCGCGCGAGCGTCTCGCGCAGGACGTGCTGCGACTCGGTTTCGGCGTCGTTCGCTCGCTGTCCGTTCGCGTCGCGCGTCTCGAGCTGTGCGATCGTCGCCGTGAGCGTCGGCCGCAACCGATCGAGCCGCGCCCAGTCGTCCGAGAGCCACCGTTCGAGCGCGGGGACCTGCGCCGGCGACGCCGGCCACAGCGCGTCCTGCGCGGCGATCGCGCGCTCGAGGTACACCTTGCCGGCGAGCTGGTCGAACTCGGCCTTGCGCTCGGCGACCTCCGCGCGGCGCAGGTACTGCACCAGTCCGGCGCCGGCGATCGCGACGATCGCGACCGCGGCGGCGGTCGCGAGGCTGCGGTTGCGGCGCACCCACTTCTTCAACTCGGCGAGCGCGCCGGTCTCGTACGCGTGGACGACGCGGCCTTCGAGGTAGGCGCGCAGGTCGTCGGAGAGCGCGGTCATCGACGCGTATCGCGCCGCCGGGTCGCGCGCCATCGCCTTCTCGCAGATCGCGACGAGCTCCGCCGGAACGGCGCGCGCGATCGACTCGAGCCGCGGCGGCGGACCTTCGAGCACGCGCTCGAGGATCACGCGTCCGGCGACGGTCTCGTCCGGCTCGACGTACGGCACGCGGCCGGTCAGCAGGTGGTAGAGCATGCAGCCGACGGAGTAGACGTCGCTGTGCGGGCCGATGCGGTCGAGGTGGCCGAACGCCTGCTCGGGCGGCATGTAGGCCGGCGTGCCGATCTGGTCGCCGTCCATCGTGAGCAGCGACGACGATTCGCCCGTGCTCTTGCGCTGCTCGCCGCGCGCGGTGGAGATCGAGCTGGGCGTGTCGTCGTGAGGACGGATGCGGATGTCGCGGCGGTCTTCCTGCCCGGCGACGCGCGCGATGCCCCAGTCCATCACGTAGGTCTCGCCGAAGCGGCCGACCATCACGTTCAGCGGCTTCAGGTCGCGGTGGATGACGCCCTTGTCGTGCGCGAACGCCATCGCCTCGCACACGCGCAGGATCACCGACAGCGCGCGCGTGACGCTCCAGCCGTCCTTGCCGGTGCGCACGGCGGCGAACACCGACTCGAGCGTGATCCCCTTCACGAGCTTCATCGTGAAGAACACGCGCCCGTTCGAGTCGACGCCGAGCTCGTGCACCGGGACGATGCCCGGATGGTCGAGCTGGCCGGTGACCTGCGCTTCCTCGAGGAAGCGCGACAGGCGCGTCGGCGACGGCTTGTCCCCGAGCATCACCTTCATCGCGAGCCGCCGCCGAAGGTCGCGGTCGAACACGCGGAGGATCGCGCCCATGCCGCCCTTCGCGACCTCGCCCTCGAGCTGGTAGCGCGCCGACTGCGGCCCCCGCGCGGCGATCTCGGCGACCTGCGCGCGGTCGGACGACGCGTCCCGTTCATCGAGCGAGACCTTCGGATCCGCGTCGGGCCCGAACTGCGCGCGGATCTTGTCCGCGAGCGAGGCCTCGCCTTCGGTCAACGCGCCCTGCGCGAGCTGCCACACGCGGTGCAGAGACCGCAACTCGTCCGCCGCCGCGGGGTGCGCGGCGCAGAGCGCCTCGAAGTCGAGCGAGGGATCGCTCTCGCGACGGTCGAGGTACTCGAGGAACAACTCCTCCGGCGTCGCCGCTGGCATGCACCACTCCCGCCGAGAGTGTAGGCGCGGGGCGGGCGAAGTTCGTCGTCGGCCCGACGCAGAGGACGCAGAGAAGAACAGAGAGGACGCAGAGGGCTCCGCGAACGACTCTCGCGGGGCGTGCTGGGGACGCGGAGGCGGCGGGCGTAGTCCCGCCGGGTGCTGGGGGGGGGGGGGGGGGGCGCGGGGGGGGGGGGGGGGGGGGGGGGGGGTGGGGGTGGGGGGGGGGGGGGG
>CAZOLL010000586.1:0-2948 GCA_964580365.1 uncultured Phycisphaeraceae bacterium | reverse complement strand
ACCGGCGAAGTTCGAAGGCAAGCGGATGACGGTGCTGCTCACGCACAAGTGAGCGACGCGAAGGAAAGACGACGATGGCGAAGTACTACAAGCTCAAGACGAAGAAGGCGGTCGCCAAGCGCTTGAAGCTCACGAAGAGCGGCAAGATCAAGCGCCAGAAGGCGGGCCGCGGGCACCTGATGTCGGGCAAGGGCGGCAAGCGCACGCGTCATTTGCGCAAGCCCGGCCTCGTCGAGGGCTCGATCCACGACACGTACGTCAAGCTCCTCCTTCCCGGCAAGTGATCGGACCCGAGTCGATCGAGAGGTGATGCAATGGTTCGCGTGAAGAACGGGCCGGCGAAGCTCGCCCGAGTCAAGAAGACGCTCAAGGCCGCGAAGGGCTACCGCGGCGGCCGCAGCAAGCTGTACCGCACCGCGCGCGTCGCGGTCATGCGCTCCGGGCGCTACGCGTACCGCGATCGCCGCAACAAGAAACGCGAGATGCGCGCGCTTTGGATCGTGCGGATCAACGCCGCGGTCCGCGAGCGCGGCCTGCGCTACGGTCAGTTCATGAACGGCATGAAGAAGGCCGGCATCGAACTCGACCGGCGCCAGCTCGCCGACATCGCCGTGCGCGATGCCGCCGGGTTCGACGCGATCTGCGAGAAGGCGAAGGCGGCGCTCAAGAGCTGAGCGCGCCGTGAGCGAAGACCTCGCCGCGCTGCTCGAGGAAGCGCTCGCGCGCGCCCGCGCGTCGATCGCCGACGCGGCGAGCCTCGACGCGCTCGAGGCCGCGAAGGTCGCGTGCCTCGGGCGGAAGGGGTCGATCACCGACCTTCTCGGTCGCATCGGCGCGCTCCCCGCGGATCAACGCTCCGCGTTCGGCAAGCGCGCGAACGAGTCGAAGCAGATCCTCACGAGCGCGCTCGACGAACGGCGCCAGGCCCTGATCGACAAGGACCTCGCCCCGAGCGGCGATTTCGACCCGACGACTCCCGGCCCGCGGACTCCGCGAGGCCACCAGCATCCGGTCCTCGCGATGCGCCGCGAGGTCGAGGACATCTTCGTCTCGATGGGCTTCCTCGTGCTCGACGGCCCGGAGGTCGAGACGGAGGAGATGAACTTCGAGGCGTTGAACATCCCGGCCCATCACCCGGCGCGGGACATGCAGGACACGTTCTTCCTCGAGACTCCTGCCGATACGCGTTGGGTCATGCGCACCCACACGTCGCCGATGCAGGTGCGTGCGATGCGGCAGTTCGGCGTGCCGATCCGCGCCATCGTCCCGGGTCGCGTGTACCGCAACGAGACGATCGATGCGTCGCACGAATGCGCTTTCCACCAGGTCGAAGGCCTCGTCGTCGACCGCGCGATCTCGGTGGCGCACCTGAAGGGCACGCTGCAGGCGTTCCTCGGCCGGCTGTTCGGCGCGGACGTCGTCGTGCGCCTGCGCCCGCACTACTTCCCTTTCGTCGAGCCCGGCTTCGAGCTCGATTTCCGCTGCATGCTGTGCGTCGGGAACGGTTGCCAGCTGTGCAAGCGCACGGGGTGGATCGAGCTGCTCGGCTGCGGGATGGTGCATCCGCACGTCCTGCGCGCCGGCGGCGCGGATCCCGAAACGTGGTCGGGGCTCGCGTTCGGCGTCGGGCTCGACCGACTCGCGATGATGCGCCACGGCATCGAGGACATCCGGCACTTCCATTCCGGCGATCTGCGCTTCTTCTCGCAGTTCTGAGGGCTCGACGTGCGCATCTCGATCGCATGGCTCCGCGACTACGTGAATCTCGGCGACCGCTCGCCCGAGAAGATCGCGTCCGACCTCACGCTGCGCACCGCGCTGATCGAAGCGGTCGAGACGAAGGGCCATCTCCCGGAGCTCGTGGTCGTCGGGCGCGTCGTCGACCGCAAGAAGCACCCCGACGCCGATCGACTCAGCGTTTGTCAGGTCGACGTGGGCAAGGAGACGCTCGAGATCGTGTGCGGCGCACCGAACGTCGCGGCGGGCCAGACGGTCGCGGTCGCGACGGTCGGCGCGGACCTGCCGAACGGCGTGAAGATCAAGAAGTCGAAGATCCGCGGCGTCGCTTCGAACGGGATGATCTGCGCGGAGGACGAACTCGGCCTCGGCGAGGGGCACGACGGGATCATGGTCCTCGAGGACGGGCTCGAGCTCGGCCGGCCGTTCCGTGAAGTGCGCGGTGTTGCGGACGCGATTCTCGAGATCGACAACAAGTCGATCACGCATCGCCCGGACCTGTGGGGACACGAGGGTTTCGCGCGCGAACTGTCGGCGATCTACGCGATCGAATTCTCTCCGGCGGCCGTCGCGGACGATCTGCGGGCGGGCGTCGGACCGATTCGCGTCGAGATCGACGCGAAGGACTTGTGCGGGCGCTACCACGCGTTGTTCGCGCGCGGGCCGTTCGGCGGCGCGTCGCCGGCGTGGCTCGCGCGACGCCTCGCGTATTGCGGGCTGCGACCGCTCTCGCTTGCGGTCGACCTCTCGAACTACGTGATGCTCGACATCGGGCAACCGACGCACCCGTTCGACCGGCGCGAGATCCGCGGGGACGTGATCCGTGTGCGGCGAGCGACCGCGGGGGAACGGCTCGTCACGCTCGAGGGCACCGAGAGGTCACTTCCGCAGGACGCGTGCGTGATCGCGGACGGTGAACGCGCGTTGGCGGTCGCCGGGATTCTCGGCGGCGCGGGAAGCGGCATCAAGGGCGACACGACCGACCTCGTGCTCGAGTCCGCGTGGTTCGAGCCGATCTCGGTGCGCCGAACGTCCGTCGCGCTCGGAATTCGCACGGACGCATTGACGCGCTTCGAGAAGCACCTCGATCCGTCGCTTTCGGAGCGCGCGGTCTTGCGGTTCGCGCGCCTCCTCCGAGAGGCGGCGCCGGCCGCGACTGTCGAGACGACCTACGTGAAAGCCGGTGACGCCGCGCAGCCGCGGGTCTCGGT
>CAZOLL010000585.1:0-2949 GCA_964580365.1 uncultured Phycisphaeraceae bacterium | reverse complement strand
TGCCGAAGCACGAGGTACGCGAGCGTGGCCGCGACCATCGCGCCGTAGCGGTACTTCGAGACCTGGCCCTCGCCCGCGTAGCTCATCGACTCGGACGCGTCGAGCACGACGGTCAGCGTGAGGTTCGTCTCCTCCTCGTACCGCTTGATGTAGAAGCGGTCGCTCCGGCCGTAGACGCGCCAGTCGAGGTGGCGGAGGTCGTCTCCGGGGACGTACTCGCGGTGCTCGGCGAACTCGACGGAGACGCCGCGATGCGGGCTCTTGTGGAGCCCCGCCATGAATCCTTCGACAGCCTGGCGCGCCTTCAGCTCGAGGCGACCCAGCTTGTCGAGGACCTTAGGATCCAAGAACCGGCGGGAGTCTTGCATCGGCCAGGGCCTCGGACTCGGCGCGCGGCACGGTCTCGATGATGCGGCTCACGAGCATGTCCGAAGTGATTCCTTCGGCCTCAGCGCTGAAGTTCGGCAGGATTCTGTGGCGGAGGATCGGCAGCGCGACGGCGCGAACGTCCTCGCCGGTGACCGCGGGGCGGCCCTTCAAGACCGCGCGCGCCTTCGCGCCGAGCACGAGGAACTGCGACGCGCGCGGGCCGGCGCCCCACGCGACCGACTCGCGGATGAAGCCGGGCGCTTCGGGCTGCATCGGCCGCGACGCGCGCGCGAACGCCATCGCGTAGCGGATCACGGAGTCGCCCACCGGGACGCGGCGGACCAGCGCCTGCAGCTTGAGGATCTCCTCGCCCGACAGGACCGGCGACGGCTCGTCGGCCGAAGACGAGGTCGTCTTGCGGACGATCTCGAGCTCCTCTTCTTCGCTCGGGAAGTCGACCTTCACGTTGAACATGAAGCGGTCGAGCTGCGCCTCGGGCAGAGGGTAGGTGCCTTCCTGGTCGATCGGGTTCTGCGTCGCGAGCACGAAGAACGGCTGCGAGAGCGTGTGCTTCTTGCCGGCGACCGTGACCTGGTGCTCCTGCATCGCTTCGAGCAGCGCGGCCTGAGTCTTCGGCGGCGTGCGGTTGATCTCGTCCGCGAGCACGACGTTGGCGAACAAGGGGCCGGGGATGAACCGCAGCTCGCGGCCGCCCGTCGACTTGTTCTCCTGGATGACTTCGGTGCCGGTGATGTCGGACGGCATGAGGTCCGGCGTGAACTGGATGCGGCTGAACGACAAGGACAGCGTGCGCGCGAGCGTCGAGATCAGCAGCGTCTTCGCGAGCCCCGGCACGCCGGTGAGGATGCAGTGCCCGCGCGCGAACAGCGCGATCAAGAGCTGGTCGACCACCTCTTCCTGGCCGACGATGACCTTGTGGATCTCACCTTTGATCTGCGCATAGGCCGAGCGCAGTCGCTCGACGGACTGAAGGTCGTTCGGATCGGGCATCGGGTCGGCTCCTGGCGGCAGGACGCGTTGCTACGCAGGCAACATCGTCATGATAGGGCGCGGGCTGGAGCGAACCAGAGCGAACCTCGGCCGGCGGCGGCGCGTGATCGCGCGACGGGACTTCGGGCTTCACTTCCGCCTGGTTCGGACGTCGAGGGCGGATTGCGCCGCCTTCTTCACCGCCGCGTCCGGGTCCGCCAGCAAGAGGACGCGGAGCACGTGGCGCAGCTCGCTCTCCGCCGGCCCGCCGTAGGCACCGCGCCGGCCGAGCTCGGTGACGTCGCCGAGCGCTTTCGCCGCCGCCGCTCGCACCTTCGCATCGGCGTGCCGCGCACCGCGATCTCCTTGGAGAAGCTCGAGCGCGCCGTCTCCTCCGAGCTTTGCCAGGATCGGAGCGAGCTGGACCAACTGCGCCGGTGTCGCCGCGGAGCGTGCGAATCTCAGGAGCAGCGCTTCATCGTCGCCGCGCTTCTCGACCGCGGCCTTCCCCAGCGCCGCGAGGTTCTTCTCGGCCTTGGCGAGGGACGACTTGATCGCGGGGTCCGAGCGTTCGAGCTCCTCCACCAGCCTCTCGTCGGCGCGCGTCCCCGCGACGACCGTCCCCTGCGGGTCGATCAGCAGAGTCGTCGGGAAGCCCTCCACCCCGAACGCCTCGAGCGTCGTGCCCGATGCGTCGAGCAGGATCGGGAACGGCAGCTCCTTGCCGTCCCAAACCGCAGCCGAGAGATCGCGCATCTCGGGATCGAGCTGGGCGAACGTCTTCGCTTCGGTGTCGTGGAACGCGAGGATCGAGAACTCGGCGGCGCGCGACTGGAACCGGCGCTGGATCTGCATCAAGCGCGGCAGACTGCCGCGCGTGCACGGTCCTCACCAGAAACCCCAGAACTCGAGGAGCACCCACTTCCCGCGCAGCTGGTCCCAACCGGTTTCCTTCTCGATGCCGCGCGCGTCGCTGATCGTCAGCGCCGGCGGCGGCTTGCCGAACCATTGGGAGATGGACGACGCGGGCAGCCGCACCTCGCCGCCGTCCGTCTCGGCCGCGCCGGACTCGACCGCGAGGTGCTCGAGCTTTCCGCGCTCGCGATCGGGCCCGTAGACGTCGACGCGGTAATCGCCGGCTGGCAGCGGGACGACGACGCGGCCGCCCGCAGCGCGGGTCAGGATGATCGGGGGAGAGTCGCCCTCGGCGCCGACCCAGAGCTCCGCGTCTGCGGGCATCGCCGCGAGATCGGTGGCGGGCGTGAGCGAGACGAGCGAGACCGGAGAGAGCGTCACCGAGATGCGCGCGCTCGACTGCTTCGGATCGAACCACGCGAGGCCGCTGGCCTTGCGCGCGGCGTCGTACGCGAGCACCGGGACGCGCTCCGATTCGGCGTCGAGCACGATGCGGAACGCGCCTGTCGCGTCCGACAGCTCGCCGTCGAACGAGACCAGCACGCCGTGCACCAGCTCCCATCGCGCCGCGACCTCGACGCCCTTCACGGGCTTCCCCGCGGCATCGACCACCGCGCCCTCGACCGCGGTCGTGCCGGCCGACGCCGCCGGAATCGCCGCGGACGCGATCAGCAG
>CAZOLL010000584.1:0-2954 GCA_964580365.1 uncultured Phycisphaeraceae bacterium | reverse complement strand
GTCGCCTCACCGCGCTCGTGGCAGCTCGTCCACGCGACCTTCCCCCACGGCCGTCTCGATCCGCGCGCGATCCCGCGCGCGGCGCTCGACTGAACGACCGCGATCCCGTCCCTCGGGCTCGGGGCCGAGTCCGCGCCCGTCCCCGAGTTGCCCGCGACCCGTGCGGCAAGGGCCCGGCGACGGACCTCCCACGAACCAAGCTGCGAATTCGGACGAGTTCGGCCAGAATCCGTGACCGCCGGCGCGGCCGAGCTGCGCGATGAACGGGTCAGGGAGACTCCGATGCGATCTTCGAGCGCTGCCGCCCTCCTCGCTCTCTCGGTCCTGGCGACCTCCGCTGCCACCTCGCGCGCGGGCGACTTCGACAACGACGGCTTCGACGACCTCGCGGTCGCGTCGATGAACTTCGACGCCGGCGCGACGCGCGGCCTGGTCCACATCCTTCGCGGCAGCGCGATCGGCCTGTTGCGCGGGATCTCGCTCGGCAACCTCACGCCGGACGACTTCCAGATCGCGGGCGACGGCGCGAAGTTCGGCGCCGCGATGGTCTGCGGCGACTTCGACGGCGACGGCTACGACGACCTCGCGGTCGGCGCGCCCGGCGCGACGATCAGCGACCACGAGAACGCGGGCTGCGTCGTCGTCGTCCCCGGCGGCCCGTTCGGCCTCGACTCCCTTTCGGGTGTGAAGTGGGCGCAGGATTCGCCGGGCATCGCCGACTCCACCGAAGGACCGACCGAGAGCGAGCTCGGCGAGGAGTACGAGAACTTCGGGCGCGCCCTCGCGGCGGCCGACTTCGACGGCGACGGCTACGACGACCTTGCGATCGGCGTGAACGAGAGCGTCGACGGCGCGCCGGGAGCCGGCGCCTTCCACGTGCTGCGCGGGTCGAGCACCGGGCTCACCGCGAACAAGAGCCGCTTCTTCACTCAGGACTCGCCGGGCGTGAAGGACCAGTGCGAGGAGATGGACCACTTCGCGTTCCGGCTGCGCGGGTTCGCCGACATCGACGGCGACGGCTTCGGCGACTTGATGGTGCAGACGATCTGGGAGCAGACGGCGAGCGATCCGAGCCGCGGCGCGGTGTCGATCTTTTTCGGCTCGAAGAAAGGCCTCACCGCCCGGAAGAACCGCATCTACCGGCCGAAGCAGATCGGCCACGTCGGCGAGTTCTCCGCTCTCTACAGCCCGACCGTCGGCACGGCTCTCGAATGCGCGGATTTCGACCAGGACGGCAGGAACGACGTCGTGATCGGCCTCGCGTCCAGTGCGGACGGGGCCGGGGCGTTCGCGCTGACGCGGGCGTCGAAGCAAAAGAAGCTCGACCTCGCGAAGCTGATCACGCTCGACGAAACGACGATCGCCCCGGATCAGCTCGTGGGCGAGTCCGCAAACTTCGGTTGGGACGCGGCCGCCGCCGATTTCGACGGCGACGGCTTCTCCGACCTCGCGGTCAGCGCGGTCTCCGCGACCGTCGGCGGCACGACTTTCGTCGGACGCGTCCAAGTGCTGCGTGGCGGACCGCAGGGGCTGCACGGCCCGGTCGACACTCTCGCCCCGAACAGCGGCAACGTGCCGGGCGCCGCGCAAGCGTACGCGCGCTTCGGCGATCAACTGGTCGCGCAAGACTTCAACGGTGACGGGCGCGCCGATCTCGCGATCGGGATGCCGGACTATGACGTCTCGAGCTTCGCGGTCCAGACCGACGCCGGCGTCGTGATCGTTCTCTACGGCGGCGTGTTCGGAGTCGAGTCCAGCTACGGGACGTTCCTCACGGATCCCGCGTTCCCGACCGCGAACAACCGATTCGGATACTCGATCGCACGCTGATCGAAATCACCTCGAGAATTCGTGGCCGAACTCCGGCCGCGCGCGCGCGAGCCTCTGCGAACGGAGGCTCGAACATGAATCGCAGGCTCTTCACGGCGTTCACGGTTGGTTCCCTCACCCTCCTCGGCTCGGAGCCATCGCTGCGCGCCGCGGACTTCAACGGCGACGGCTTCGACGACCTCGCGATCTCCGCGCGCTCGAGCTCCACGGCGGACCTGTACACCGGCTCCGTCTGGGTCTTCATCGGGACCGAGACGGGCTTCGACCCAGGGACCTACGACCTGCTCGAAGCCGCTGACTTCGGGCTCGACGGCGGCCCGGTCAGCACGCTGTTCGGACAAGCTCTGGCAACGGGCGACTTCAACGGCGACGGCTTCGACGACCTCGCGATCGGCGTCCCGGGCAACCCGACTTCGGGGATCATGAACTCGGGGTGCGTCGTGGTCATCCCCGGCTCCGCCACCGGACTGGACGACGCGCACGCGAAGATCTGGAGCCGCGACACGAAGGGCATCGCGCGCAAGGCCGGCGAGTCGCCGAACGACCAGCTCGAGTGGTTCGGGAACACGCTCGCCGCCGGCGACTTCGACGGCGACGGGCGCGACGACCTCGCGATCGGCGTGCTCCACAACTCGAAGACCGTCGAGCGCATCGGCGGGGTGCACGTGCTGCGCGGCTCGAAGAAGGGACTCACCGCGAAGAAGGACATCTTCCTCACGCAGGACACGAAGGGCGTGCGCGACGCGGGCGAGATGAACGATGCGTTCGGAACTCAGCTCGCGACCGGCGACCTCAACTCGGACGGCAAGGACGACCTGATCGTCGGGGCGACCGCCGAGTTGGTCGCGCCCGGCCTCGCGCGCGGCGCGCTGTCGGTGTTCTGGGGCTCGTCGAAGGGGCTCACCACGAAGAAGAACCGCTTCTACAGCGCGCACGACTTCGGCGACGACGCCGAGACTCCGTTCCAGACCGCGCCGTTCGGCGCCATCCTCGAGGTCGCCGACTTCGACGGCGACGACGCAAACGAACTGCTGCTCGGGATGCCAGAGGTCGACGTCACCGCGGGCCGCGTCATGATCGTGCCGGTGAAGCAGAAGGACCTCGACGTCCTCACCGAGTACGTC
>CAZOLL010000583.1:0-2962 GCA_964580365.1 uncultured Phycisphaeraceae bacterium | reverse complement strand
GACTGGTCAACCCGAGCGGGAGCCCCGGCAAGAAGGTGTCGCTCGAGAACGACGACGACGACACGCTGAAGCTCACGAAGGACGGGCTGTTCCGCCTGCGCGTCGTGCGCAAGGACGGCGGCGACGGCGCGTTCCGCATCGCGACGACGTTCGAGCTGCCGAAGAACGGCCGTGGCTTCGAGAAGGACGGCGTCGACCTCGACGCGGGCGACGACTTCGACGCGAAGGTGGCGGCGCTGCCGGGCTCGCGCCTCCGCTTCCGCGGCTTGATCCACGCGAAGGACTTCGGCGCGTGGGAGTGCTCGGACTCGATCACGCGTCCCGACGCGATCGTCGCGTTCGCGAGCGGCTTCGACACCGAATTCTCCGCGGACCGTCCGACGACGTCGTTCTCCGTGGAGATCCCGATCCAGCGGACCGGGAAGCACGCGTTCGAGTTCGAGGCGCTCTCCGGCGTCGACGTCGAGGTCGACTTCTCGTCCGAGGTCACGCCGCCGGATGCGGGCCTGACGATCGCGATCCCGTGACGCGCCGCGGGGCGACCCGCGGGTCGCCCTCGCCCGGGTCGCTCCACACCTGCTTCACCACCGCGAGGATCGCACGGGTCGCGGCCCGGCGCTCCTCGCGGTCTTTCATCTTCCGCGCAGTGCGCCACCACTCCTCGAACGCGCGCCACGCGGTCATCGCCTTCGCGAGCAGGAAGCCGGTCGCGCCGTACTCGAGCCGGTAGTAGCGCGCGCGGTTCTTGTGCCACTCGAGCGCGAAGTCGCGGTAGAGCTTCGTCGACGCGCCGCCGTGGTGGACGATCTCCGCCTCGGCGAGGAAGCGGACGCGGTAGCCGAGGCGATGCAGTCGGCGGCACAGCTCGACGTCGTTGAAGAACAGGAAGAGGTCGTCGACCAGCGCACCGAATCGATCGAGCACTTCGCGGCGGATCATCAGCGCCGCGGCCGGCGGCTGCAGGACGTCGGCGGAATGCAGATGGTCGAAGTCGCGCGCGAAGTAGCGGTCGACCTCGCGCTTGAAGACGCGCTTGCCGAACCAGGTGTCGAACGCGACCGCGGTGAGTCGCGTCGGGAAGTTCATGCAGGCGCGCTGCAGAGAGCCGTCGGGGTTCAGGAGCTTGGCGCTCGCCGCCGCGTGCTCGGGGTGCGCGTCGAGGAACTCGGAGAGCCGCCGGATCGCATCCGGCCGCACTTCGGTATCGCTGTTCAGGAGGAACACGTGCCGGCCGCGCGCCGCCTCGATGCCGACGTTGTTGCCGGCGGCGTAGCCGAGGTTCATGCCGGTCTCGATCAGGCGGACTTCCGGGAAGTCGCGGCGCACGACCTCGACAGTGTCGTCCGATGACGCGTTGTCGACGACGATCACTTCGCACGCGGGCGTGGGGTCGCTGCGCCGGAGCGATCGCAGGCAGTCGACGAGCAGCCCGCGAGTGTTCCACGAAACGATGACGATCGAGACGACCGGCGGCCGCGGCGCGGCGGGTCCGACGGGCACAGCCGTCATCGCGCGGCCTCGATCGCGCGGAACTCCGCGAAGCTGACCGGGCCGGTCGCGTGGCGCGTCTTCTGGAACGTGACCGAGCGCACGATCGCGAGCGACATGCGGTCCAGAACGCGCACGTACCAGCGCGTCGCCTCGAGCGCGTTCCAAGCGCGCGGAGCGAGCACGACGCGATCTCCCGACCCGAGGTGGCCACCGCAGAAGAGGAACGCCGGGTCGGTGGCGATCTCCATCAGCCACTCGCAGCTCTTCGGCAACGTGATCGCCGGCGGATCGGCGACTTCGCCGAGGTCGTCGATGGAGTCGAAGCGCCAGCCCTCCGCGCCGGGCTTCGCCTTGCCCGCGTAGTTCTCGAACGCGCGGAACACGCGCGCGCCGAGCGCACCGTAGTGCTTGCGGTAGTAGAAGCCGCGCGAGAGGTGGTACCGCTCGGTCACGGACTGCCGCACGGAGCGCGCGCTCTGATCGAAGAAGTGAACCATGCGTGCGCCGGGGACGAGCGCGAGGCTGAGCCCCGCGCGTCGCACGCGACGGCAGAGGTCGGCATCCTCGAAGTAGAACGGGAACCGCGGGTCGAACGGGCCGAGCCGCCGCGCGACGTCGGCGCGCAGCATCATCGCGAAGCCCGAGATCATCCGCATGCGGTGCGCGCGCTTCGCGGTCCAAGACGCGGCGAACCTCCGCGAGCGCGCGTGCGCAGCGGAGCGCGCGAATCGGCCGTGCCGCCGGCCGAGCGACTCGGCGCAGTGCAGGGACAAGGTCGGCAGATCGTTCGGCGGCAGCAGGATGAACAGGTCCGGGTCGAGGTATCCGCGCGGGCCCACCGCGCCGAGCGAGCTGTCCGCGCGCAACGCGCCGACCAGCGCGTCGAGCGCACCCTCGAGCACGAGGATGTCGGGGTTGGCGACGAGCACGAACTCGGCGTCGACGTGGCGCATGCCGAGGTTCATGCCCGCGCCGTAGCCCACGTTCGCGTCGTGGTAGACGACCGTGCAGCCGAGGTCCTTCAACGGATCGAGCTCGGCGTGCTGGTCGGTGGGCGACGCGTTGTCGACGACGATGATCTGGAGCGAGCCGCGCGCGCCGTCCTTCCCCGCGAACTCCTGCGCACGGAGCGATTCGACCGCCGACCGGCACAGCCGGCCCGAGTTGAAGTTGACGAGCACGGCGGCGACGTCGTGCTTCACGGAGGTCAGAGATCCCTGAATTCCCAACTGTGGTTGAGAGAGAGCACGCCGACCTTCCCTTCGTGCGGCCGCACGACCATCGGGAGTTCGTTCATCCGGTGGTCGTAGATGTGCAGGCAGTTCTCGTCATACAGGTAGCCGATGACGGTGAACTCGCCGTCGATCAGGTCGAGTCGCGGGATCGAGATCTTCACGAGGTGGCGGCCGCCCGGCTTGCGCGGCACTTCGACGCCGTCTTGGAAGGTCCCCAATCCATGGACGTGAGTCGA
>CAZOLL010000582.1:0-2970 GCA_964580365.1 uncultured Phycisphaeraceae bacterium | reverse complement strand
GGCTACCTCGCGGATCTCCTGCCGCGCATCGCTGCCGCGCAACCGCACGTGGTCGGCATCTCGGCCACCTTCAACGCACAGCTCCTGCAGGCGCTCACCATCGGCCGCCTCGTCAAGGAGCGGTTCCCGGACGTGCACGTCACGCTCGGCGGCACGGCGATCACCCAACTCGTCCTGCGCGTCGAGCCGGCGTCGCTGCCGGAGCTCGCGCCGTTCGCGGACTCGCTCGCGCTGTTCGAGGGCGAGCGGACCCTGTCCGACCTTGCCGACCGCGTCGCCGCCGGGAAGAAGCCCATCGAGCTCGTGAACGTGGTCGAGCTGGCGCGCACTCCGTTCACGATCGACAAGCGCGCCACCGCCGAGCCGCTCGACGAGTTCCCCGCTCCGGACTACTCCGGCCTGCCGCTCGACCGCTACCTCGCGCCAGAGCTGATGATCTACCTCGCGCCGACGCGCGGCTGTTACTGGGAGAAGTGCGCGTTCTGCCACTACGGGCTCACCGACAGCGGCACTGCGCCCTACCGGCGCCGCTCGCTCGACCGATTCGTCGAAGACCTCGCGAGCCTGCGCGAGCGCCACGGCGCGCGGTACTTCTACTTCGCCGGGGACCTGATCGACCCGCGCTACATGTTCGACCTCTCCGAACGGATCGTCGCGCGCGGGCTCGACGTGCGCTTCACCTCGGATCTGCGCATCGAGCGCTCGTTCACCGCCGACCGCTGCAAGCGGATGAAGCAGGCCGGGCTCGTCGCGGCGGCGTTCGGCACCGAGTCGGACTCGCCGCGACTGCTCGACCTCATCGAGAAGGGCACCGACCCCGCCGCGAACCGCCAGGTGTTCTCGCACTTCGCCGACGCGGGGATCGCCGTGCAGGCGATGACGTTCATCGACTTCCCGACCGAGACCGCGGCGGAGGCGCACGCGACGCTCGACCTGCTCGAGCAGAACCGCGACAAGATCGACCTGTTCTTCGTGGAGGAGTTCGACCTCGAGTCCGGGTCGCGCGTGTTCCGCGAGCCCACGCGGTTCGACGTCGCCGAGGTGTACTTCTCGCGCGGCGACCGCTTCCGCGTGCGTGCTCGGTTCCGGATGAACCGCGAGTACAAGCGGCCCGAAGAGTACGAGGGCTTGTTCGTCCGCATGGACCGCATCGCCGCGGCGTACGGCCGGCGTCCGTACCCGTACGCCGGGTCGGTCTCCGTCTGCCACACGCAGCTGTGGTTCGATCGCTTCGGCCGCGATGCGTTCAAGCGCGCAGGCGACGCCGCGAACGGCGAGCGGGCGCGCGACCGGTCGGTCCCACGCGCGACCGTCGCGGCGCGCTCCGCCACCCCGCGGCTCGCGGACGGACTCGCGCTCGGCGACCTGCCCTACGACCTCGAAGCCCTCGCCGCGCACGTCGCCGAGCACTCGACGGACATCGAAGAGCGCCGCGGCGTCGAGCTGCGCGACGTGACACGCCCGACGTTCGAGGCGCTGTCGGCGGAGGTCGCGCGCTTCCCCGCGCGCGAGAACTACTACCTGTTCCCCGCGTCGGGTGCGCCGCTGAAGATCCCCGCTTGGGTGTGGATGCTCCTGTCGTGCTTCGACGGACAGACCACGGTCGGCGAGGCGGCGGAGTCGGTTGGCATCGACCCGCGGGTCGCCGAGGACGCGATCGCCAGCCTGCGCGACGGCGGCTACGTGACGCTCGCCCCGAGTACGCCGGACACGACCGCTCCGGCACCGGTCAGGGGAGCGTGACCGGTCCGCCCTTCCACGCGCGTCCCGGAGAGAGCACGAGCAGCACGTCCTCGAGTCGCTCGCCGTCCTTCAGCGCGAACTTCCTGCCGCCGTCCGCCGGGTTCACCAGCTCCGCGGTGTAGTCGTCGTCCTCGCCGAGCACGCCGTCGCCGTCGAAGTCGGTCGACGCGCGGATGCGGTAGGTGCCCTCCGGCAGCGGATCGAGCACGACATCGCTCGCGGTCTCCGCGGTGACCGTCTGCACACCGAGCACCTGCTTGGTGACGACGTCGAGCGCGAAGACCTTCACGGAGCTGACGGTGCCCGGACCGGGGGGAGAGACGCTCATGGACACCGGCACCGAGAGGGATCCGAGGTCGGTCGCAAGCGTGACCGTCGCGTTGTAGACGCCGAACGGAAGTCCCTCGCGATGGGCCTCGAACCGCAGGGAGCACGGCGCCGAACCGGTCGTCGTCACCGGTTCGAGCCACGACGCGTCGACCGTCGCGCCGGTGACCGTGAGCGCACCGACGCCCAGGTTCAGCACCGCGAGCCCGAGCGACTCGGTCGTCGCGCCGAACTCGAGCGCAGGCGGAAACACGTAGGGGCTCGCCGGCGTGCCCGGCAGCGGAGCCGCGAGGCGAAGTGACTTTCCCGCGTCGAGGGCGCCGAAACCGAACACCGGGTCGCGGCCGACGTCGCCGCGATCGACGGCCCCGGCGGCGAGGTAGGCCTCGACCTCGAGCGGCGAGAGCGACGGCCGCAGACACTTGAGGAGGAACGCCGCGGCCGCGACGTGCGGGCTCGCCATCGACGTGCCGGACTTGCGGGCCCACGTCGTCCCGAACCCGGGGTCGACGATTGTCGCGAGCACGCCGTCCTTGAAGCCGTCGCCGTCGAGGTCCGAATCCGGCTCCCCGCCCGGAGCGGCGAACGCGACGTGCGTACCGAAGCTCGAGTAGGAGGCACGGGCGTCCACCGCGTTCGTCGCGGAGACCGCGATCACTCCGGGGATCGCGGCCGGGTACATCGGCTGCGCGTTGTTCGAGTTGCCGGCCGCCGCGACCACGACGACTCCAGCGGCGAGTGCATCCGTGATCGCGGCGCGCAGGATCTGCGAGTCGGTCGGACCGCCAAGGCTGAGGTTGATCACATCGGCGCGGACGGCAGGCGTCTTCCCCGACGCGTTCTCGAGCCCCGCGGCGAAGCGGATGCCTTCGGCGATGTCGAAATCGGTGCCGCCGAACC
>CAZOLL010000581.1:0-2980 GCA_964580365.1 uncultured Phycisphaeraceae bacterium | reverse complement strand
AGGTGCGACAGCCGGCGGTGCTCCGCCGCGACCGTCGCGGCCTCTTCGTCGGCGCCCAACATTCGGAGCGCCCGCGCGAGGTTGAATCGCGCCCCGAGATGCCGGTCGTCGTGCGCGGCGACCCAGCGCAGGAGCGGCACTGCCGCCTTCGCGTCGTTCTTCAACAGCTGGACGAGCGCGAGCTGATACGTGGCGTCGGCGTTGTTCGCGTCGAGCGCGAGCGCGCGGCGCAGACTTTCCTCCGCGGCGTCGACGCGCGCGGGACGCTCGGCGAGGAAGGTCTTCGCCTCGGCGAGACGCAGCGCCGATGTCTCCTTCCGTGCCAGGCCGAGCGCGATCTCGCGGCGGGCATCGTCGATCTCGCCGCGAAACAACGCGCCGTCGACGAACAGTGCGCGGGCGCGCTCGTTCGATGGATCGGCGCGAAGGATCGCGAGCAGCTCGTCGCGCGCTTCCGTGGGGAGATTGAACCGAGTCAGCGCTTCCGCAAGTTGAAGGCGGAGCTGCACGTTGCCGGGTTCGGCGGCGACGCGCTTCTTGAGCGACTCGATCAGACCCTTCGCGTTCGGATCGTGACTCAACCGAAGTGCGAGGTCGCGCTCCTCGTTCTTCGCGACGACACCGTCACCCTCGCCGTGCCGACTGCACGCAGTCAACGCGACGACCACGACGCTCGGGGCCCACTCCCAGACGCTCCGGAGGCAGCGGAACGGATCCAGGCGGCTCATCATCCTCGCGGGGGACGATACGGCGACCGGCAGTGACTTGCAAGGCGGGGTGGACGGGGCTCTTCTTACGCGCTCATGGCCTTCTCTCGACGCCCCGCGATCGCGGCGGGAAGCGGAATCGCGCTGATCCTCGCGGGTCTCGCGGCGCCCGGCGCGCTGCGATCCGACGCCATCGTCGACGTTCTCGTCACGCGACCGGTCGCCGCGTGCGAGGCCCACGGCGAGCACCTTCAGGACGGGCGGTCCGCCTGGACACGCTCCGCGGGTCCGCTCGGTGACGACTTGCGTCTCGTGCTCGTCGCGTTCGGCGCGGCGCTCGTCGCGGCGGGAGCGATGCGACGCGCGACGCCGGTGCGGACCGCCGCGCCGGTCGCGGCGATCGTGCTCGCGATCGCGGCGCTCGCCGAGCAGCTACGCCTCCTCGACACGGCTCGCGCCGCGGGGCTGTTCACGGAATCGCCCTCCGCTCACGCCACGCGCTTCTTCGACCGCACCGTCCCGGCGGCCGAGATCATCAACCGCACGATCCCGCCCGGCGCCCGCTTTCTCGTGATCGACTACTCGAGCCCGCTGGACGTGAACAAGCTCGACTACCTGGTCTTCCCACGCCGGATGTTCACGTTGCCGGGCCAGATTCCCAACCTCGACGCGGATCGGTTCCGCGAGTTGCTCCGGTCTCGGCCCGACGCGCTCCGCGAGTGCATCGACGCGGGATACCGGTTTGCCGTCGACCTCGACCGCCTCGTGACGCGGCTCGACCCCGGGGCGATCATCCCGATCGAGGCGCCATGATCGCGCTCGTCCTCTCTTCGCTCGCGGCGTTTGCGTCGATGCTCGCCGCCGGCGATCTCGTGGCGGGGCTTCTCCGGCCAAGCATTTCGAGCGCACCGGGTGGACTTGCAGGGCGAGCCGGGCTCGCGTTCCTGCTCGGCCCGTGCGTGGTCGCGTGGCTGCTGTTCGTCGCGAACCTCGCCGGCGTCCCGATCTCCACGTGGAGCTGCCGCGCGCTCGCGGCGCTGTTCGCGGCCGCGTTCGTCGCGCGCACGCTCGCCCGATCGGCGCCGCGCCCCACGATCGCTCCCGCGCCGCGCGACGGAGTGCGCGCGCGGGCGATCGATTCGATCCTGATCGCGCTGATCGTGCTCCCGGTTCTCGTCGGAATCGCCTTCGCCGTCGCGACCCCGCCGGTGAAGGACGCTCTCGTGAACTGGAGCTTGAAGGTCAAGCTGTTGTTCGAGGACGGCACCGTGCGCAGCGAGGATCTGCGCGCGAGCCAGCGGTACTTGTTCCATCCGAACTACCCGATGCTGGTGCCGCTCGCCGAGGTCTTCGTGTGCGGCGTCGTCGGCGAGGTCGTCGACGGAATTGCAAAGGTGGTGCTCGCGTTCGCGCACTTCGGGGCCGCGCTCGTCGTGCTCGGCGGGCTCCTGCCGAGCGTCGGTCGGCGCGGTGCGCTCGTCGCCGCCGCGTTGGTCGCGGCGATCCCGCACTTCTACCGCAGCGACGTGCTGTACCGCTTCGCGGGCTCGGTGCCGTCCGGCTACGCGGATCCGATGTTCGCCGGACTCGCCGCCGGGGTCTCCGTTGCCGTCGTGCGCTGGTTCGACTCGCGCGCGCGACGGGATCTCGTGCTCGTCGCGCTCCTGCTCGGCTTCGCGTTGTTCACGAAGAACGAAGGGCAACCGCTACTCGCGGCAATCCTGGCGGGTGCCGCGCTCGGCGCGTGGCGCGATCGATCGAGTGTTCCGCTCCGGGAGCGCGTCTCCGGGTTGCTCCCCGCGGTGTTCTTGCTCGCGGCGATCGCGGCGCCGTGGTTCCTGTTCCGTGGAGAACTGCCGGCGCGAGACGAGAACTACCAGGACCTGCTGCGCTCGGGCGCACTGGTCGAGAAGCTCTGGCGCGTGCCGATCATCGTGCAGTGCGCGATCCAGGAGGCGCTCGCGGTCGACCGACACGGGTTCACGTGGCCGTTGCTCGCCGTTGCCCTCATCGCGGCGATCCTGACGCGCAACGGCGGTGCGACGCGGCTGCGCGGCCCGGAGGTTACGCTCGCGGCCACGATCGCCGCGATGGCGTGCGTGTACGCCGCGGTGTTCGTCGTCACCCCGCTCGCAATCATCGACTCGCTGGTCACGTCGATCCCGCGGACGTTTTTCCACGTCGACGCCGTGGCCATCGTGCTGGCGGCGCGGCTGCTCGCGCCGCGCGAGGTGGCCTCGTGAGCGCATCCGATCCGACGTGGGACCGGCTTG
>CAZOLL010000580.1:0-2991 GCA_964580365.1 uncultured Phycisphaeraceae bacterium | reverse complement strand
CAACAGCACGGTGCCGCCGATGGGCGTCCGCTCCGTCGCGGCGGCGAACGCAGTCCTGAAGTCGCGTGTCTCGACGACCGCTCGCGTGGGGGAGGCGGCGCGAACTGCGGAAGCGAGGCGCGGCCCGGACTCTCCGACGGTGACGAGGACGTCGACCCGGGAGCCGATCGCGGCGGCGAGGCGATCGACCGAGCAGACGGCCTCCTTGCCGCCGGCGATGAGGACGAGCGGTCCGTCGATCGCCGCGAGCGCCGCGAGCGTCGCTTCGGGCGTCGTCGCGATCGAGTCGTTCACGAAGCGCCGCCCGTCTTTCTCCGCGACCAGCTCGAGCCGGTGCGGCACGCCGCGGAACTCGGCAGCCGCGCGGAGCGCAGCATCGTCCTTCACCCCGAGCCGCCGAGCCGCGAGGAACGCGGCCATGAAGTTCGCGACGTTGTGGACGCCGGGGATGCGCAGCGCGCGACGCGAGACGAGCGCGGAACCGTCCGCGAGTCGAACATGTTCGCCGTCGAGGAAGGCGCCGCTCGGGGGGCGCTCGCCGGTCGAGAACCATTCAACGGGGAGTTCGGCGCGGGCGAAGCCCCGAAAGCGAGGCTCCATCCAGTTGAGGACGGCAGCGCGGGCGCCGTCGAGCGCGCGCCGCTTCACCGCCGCGTAGGCGTCGAGCGACCCGTGACGGTCGAGGTGCACCTCGTAGAGGTTCGTGATCACGGCGACGGACGGTCGCACCTCGAGCCCCGCGAGTTGCTCGAGCTGGAACGACGAGACCTCGAACACGACGAACTGCCCCGGCCCGAGCCGGTCGACGTCGTTCAGGAGCGAGCGGCCGATGTTGCCGCCGAGCACGGCGTCGATCCCCGACGCGCGCGCCATCTCGAACAGGAGCGAGGTGGTCGTCGACTTCCCCTTCGAGCCCGTCACCCACGCGAACGGGGCCTGGAGTCGTGAAAAGAACAGGCCGACCTCGCTGGCGAGCGGGACGCCGCGGCCGACCGCCTTCGCGAGGAACGGCGAGTCGGGGCGGATCGCGGGGTTCACGACGACGAGTTCTGCACCGGTGAAGTCCTCGTCGCGGTGCCGGCCGAGCACGCGGTCGAACGGCACGCCGGCGAGCGAATCGAGCGTCGACTTCAGCTCGTCTGCGGTGTGCAGATCGGTGGCCGTGACACGCGCACCCTTCCCCGCGAGGAAGCGCACGACGGAAGCGCCGCCTTCGAACGAGCCGAGCCCCATGACGAGCACGCGCCGTCCGTCGAGATCGCGATCGTTCGGGAACGAGTACACGAGCGGCGAGGACATCCTGGACGTCTCGGCCCGCGTGCCGCGCGCTACTTCACTCGCACGGCCTTCGCGTCCTCCATCGTCTTCTCGACGACGGCGCGCGAAGTGTCGGACTCGTCCTGCGGCGCAAGCACGTAGCGGTACGGACGGTGGTCGACGTACCGGTCGCGCGTGAGGATCTCGTAGTACAGGTCGTACGGCGGATCCTGGAAGTGCGGGGGGATCATCGTCTCGAGGTGCCGCTCGGTGCGGTAGCCCGCCTTGCGCACGACGATCTCGCGCGTGCCGTAGTGGGTGAAGGGCACCGTGACGGGGGATTGCCCGAGCAGTTGTCCGTCGAGGAAGACGTCGGCCTTCTCCGGAACCGTCTCGATCGAGAGCGTGCGCTCCACGCACGCGGGGAGCGCGGCGGCGAGCAGGACGGCGAGCGCGAGCAGGATCCGGCGCATGGCGGAGCACATTAGAAGGTGGCGCCTCGAAGCGGAACGCCGTCCGAGCGGCTGGCTCGAACGGCGTGCGTTGTTTGGCGGAGAGGGGGGGATTTGAACCCCCGGAGCCGGAATTTCCAGCTCAACAGCTTAGCAAGCTGCCGCAATCGACCGCTCTGCCACCTCTCCGAGCGGGCGCGCCACTTCAACGGAGCCGCGCGAGCGTGTCAACGAGCCGCGCGATCGTCCCGGAATTCGTGGGCCGGTCGGAGGCCGCTCTCCGATTCACCCGGCATCCGCTTCGAACCCTGAACGCGCCCATGCGCGCGAGGAGACGCTCGAATGTCCGTGAAAACGAAGGTGTTGGCGGCGGCCGCGATCGCCGCGCTGTGCTCCATGGAAGCCCGGGCTCAGGCTCCGCTGGCGACTCGCCACGGCGAGGCCGGCGCGTTCCTCGGCTACGACGCCGCGTGGGCCGGCGACCTCGACAAGGACGGCTGCGACGACGTGATCGTCGGAGTGCCGGACTACGACGACTGGCAGATCCCCGGCTCCGGCGAGGCGGACGTGATCTCCGGGCGCACCGGCGGCATCCTGCTCCGACTGACCGACGCGACCGCGACCGACTTCGGTTCGAGCGTTGCCGGAGTCGGCGACATCAACAACGACGGCACGGTCGACTTCGCGGTCGGCTCGCCGTCACTCAGCCAGAACGGCAACTGGTGCGGTGGCGTGCGACTGTTCTCCGGTTCCACCGGACAGATCATCTACTCGTGGTTCGGCACCGACGCGGGCGACGAGGCGAGCCGTGTCCACTCGGCCGGCGACGTGAACGGCGACGGCGTTCCCGATGTCGCGATCGGCGCGCCGTATGACGAGGCGGTCGCCACCTCGACCGGCAGCGTGCGCGTGTTCTCCGGAAAGACCGGGCTGCTGCTGCGCCTGCTTCCGGCACCTGCCAGCGCGCCGTACTGGGGTCTCGAGCTCGACTGCGGCGACATCGACGGCGACGGCAAGAGCGACATCGTGGTGTCGGCCCCGAACGTTTCGTCGGGGGCGAACGAGCCCGGAGTCGTCATCGGATACTCCGGCGCGAACGGCGCGGTCCTGTTCACCGCAGTCGGTCCGGCGAGCGGGAACGAGACGCTGTTCGGCAAGGACGTCGCGATCGTCCACGACGCGAACGGCGACGGACGGCGCGACGTGCTGGTGTCCGCCGGCTCGCAGGAGCGCGCCTACTTGATCTCCGGCATGACCGGCAGCGTGCTGCATACGTTCTACG
>CAZOLL010000579.1:0-2995 GCA_964580365.1 uncultured Phycisphaeraceae bacterium | reverse complement strand
CTGGTTGATCTTGTTCGTCGCGACGGCGTCTTTCGTCGGCGAGCTTCGGAGGCGCGACGACTTCAATCTCGACAGGCTCCTGCTCGACCGGATCATCCCGTGCGCGACGCGTTGGCCCGACCTCGCCGACGACGTGCCGTGACGCTCGGTCAGGGCGTGTCGCGTCGTTCGTCGACCTTCGCCTCCGCGCCCGCCGCCGCGGCCGCCGCGAGGCGTCGCGCGCGCAGGAGCGGCACGGTCACGACCACCAGCACGATCACGAAGTAGAGCACCGCGCTCTCCGTCATCGCCCGAAGGCACCGCTCGATCGCGCGGCCCTCGGTGGAGAACTGCATCGACACGAACAAGAGGCCCGGGATCGCGAGCAAGGCGAGCGTCACGCGTCCGGCCGCGAGCCCGAACAGGATCAGCGGGAGCGAGAGTCCGTAGAGGAGCAAGGACCGCGCGTGCTCGGCGTAGAGGTCCGAGAGCACCGACGCTTTGGCGCCGAAGAACGCGGCGAGGATGCGGTCGCCGAAGAAGATGACCGACAGGATGCCGATCGCGAGCGCCGCCGAGTTGAGCAGGAACACGCGTCCGAACACGGCGCCGACCGGCAGTCGACGTCCGAGCCGCAGCTTCGTGTTCGCCGCGAGCACGAGCGAGAGCGGCAGCGGCAGCAGAAGCAGGAAGCGTCCGAGCACGGCCGCGGTCGCGTAGTCGGCCGCGACCGACGGCGACTGCTCGAGCCGTGCGAGCGGGACGTCCATGAACGCGAGCAGGCCCCACGCGAGGAGCGCGGCGGTCGCCGGCCACGTCTCGAGCGGAGCGAGCGGCGTTCGCGGGCGGCGCCGCGCCGCGTTCGGGTCGACCTCGCGTTTGTGCGGCAACCGCGCGCGTGCGAATGCCGACGCCGCGACCGACGTGGCGAGCGTCGAGATCACGAGCCCGCGCACCGGCTCGACGCCGCGCAGGAGCGGGGCGGCGATCGCGATGCGGAGGATCGGCTCCGCCGCGACGATGAGCGCGAAGGCAAAGGTCCGCCCCGCGCCGAGCAGGAGTCCCGTCGCGCGTCCCTGCAGAAGGAGCGCTCCGCCGATCAACGGCGCCGCCGAGACGGTGAGCGGGTCGAGCGCGAGCGCATCGGCGACGGGGAGGATCGTGACGACGATCGCCACCACCAGCGCGAACATCGCGACGCGTCGCACTGCGCCGTCGAACGACTCGCTCGTCTCGCCCGCGCGCCCGTGGGTGACGAGCCAACGCGCGCGCGCCGCGCTCGCCGCCTGAGCGACGAGAGCCGGCACGAACGCGGGAAGCGCGATCGCGAGTGCGCCCGCGAATCGTGCGAACTCGTCCGGTCGCAGCGACGACGCGAGCACGCGCAAGAACAGGAGGTTGCCGACGATCGCGCACGCGTAGCCGAGCGACGGAACGGGCGACTCGGAAGGAATCGGCGCGCCGCGTCCGCTCGGCTCGAGCACGGAGCGGACGGCGTTCGACACGGACGGCTCCCGGTGTGAGGCGAAGTCGGATCGACGGAGAAGGGCCGTCCGACTCTACTCGGCCGCGTCTCCGCCCGCGAGCGGAGCGGCTGACCGCGGAAACCGTGCGCGCTACCATGCCGCCCGATCGGAGCGCGCCATGATCCGCGAGTTCGAACTCGTCTGTCCCACCTGCAAGGGCTTCATCCTGGTCGACCTCGAATCCGGCGAGGTCCTCGGCCACGGCACGAGGGAGCAGGGCGAGGCGAAGAAGAAGGCCGAGCAGCCGAAGGCGCTCGACGACATCCTCGGCCGGCTGCGCGCGCGCGAGGCGTCGGGCGACCAGACCTTCTCGAACGCGGTGAAGAGCGTCGCCGACTCGAAGAAGAAGCTCGACCAGGCGTTCGAGCAGGCGAAGGAGAAGGCGAAGAAGAAGCCGGGCGAGAAGCCGAAGAACCCGTTCGATCTCGACTGACCGCGCGGCCCGCCGTCAGGCGAACAGGAAGCCGCTCGACGCGCCGGGCTCGACCTTCGTGATGCGGTCGAGGCGGAACACGCGGACCATTCCGTCCTCCGCGACGAACGCCTCGAGGAAGCCCGCACCTTCCCAGTCGTAGGCGATCCGCGGCTGCACGATGCGCGTGACGATCTTGCCTCCGCCGACGTCGTGAGTGATCTTCACCTTCGTCTGCTTGCGGCAAGCCTCTTCGAGCAGCGCCATCTCGCGCGCAAACCGCGCCGGCTTCGCGCGGAAGTCGCCGAGCATGCCGAGCGCACCGTGATGCTCGAGCAACGCCGACAACGGCTTGGTCGATCCGCCGATCGCGTCCGAGGCGCGCTCGATCAGGTGACGGACGAGCTCCGCGTCGGCGAGTGCGCGGTGCCGCGCGTCCTGCGGCGGCAGGCCGAGCACTTCGATCAGCGCGTCGAGCGAGTGTGACCGCCCGGGGAACAGCCGCCGCGCGATGCGCAGCGAGTCGCACACCTGGAGCGGCGGCGGCTCGATCTTGTGGCGGAGGAGCTCGAGCCCGATCACTCCCGCGTCGAACGGGGCGTTGTGCGCGACGAGCAGCGCACCGTCTGTGAACGCGAAGAAGTCGTCCAGCGCGCGCCGCGCGTTCGGCTGGCCGCGAACCATCGCGTCGGAGATCTGGTTGATCTCCTGCGCCTCGATCGGGATCGGCTGCTCCGGGTCGACCAGGGTCCCAAACGTCTGCGTCTCGGCGCCCAGGCGGAAGCGCACGCCGGCGACCTCGACCACTCGCGTCCCGGGGCCGGTGCCGGTGGTCTCCGTGTCGAACGCGACGAACGTCACGTCGGCGAGCGGCAGCTTCGGATCGAGCATGGCGCGGGACGTTAGCGGCGAGCCGCGCGGGTGTCACTTCAGATCGCGGTACTCGGGAATCGTCGCGGGATCGACGTCGAGCTCGGCGAGCAGCACGAGCACGCCGCGCGCGAGCACCGCGTCGGTGCGCGGGTCGTCGGTCGGCGCCGCGTCGCTTCCGTTCGCGACCTTCACGTCGGGCGCGAGG
>CAZOLL010000578.1:0-3006 GCA_964580365.1 uncultured Phycisphaeraceae bacterium | reverse complement strand
CGCGTGGTTCACCGGCTGGCACGAACTCGAGCCATCCACACGCCCCGCGCCGACCGCTTCCCCGCGCTCTTGGCAGCTCCTGACGGGCTGGTTGCTCCACGGCCGGCTCGGATCCGACTCCGTTCCGCGGGGGTCAATTCCTTGAGCAGGCCGGGCCCGGAGTCCGGCGCGCGCGGTCCGCGTCGGACCACGGGATCGACGCGACGAACGTGAGAGCCAGGAACGCGGACGCGAGCATGCACCCCTCCTTCTCGTCGGAGGATCATGCATGCCCGCGTCGGGGACGGCAGCCGCGCAGCGTCGCGCGCCCGCGTTCGGGCGCGCGGCGAACGCCGCTCAATACCGATAGTGGTTCGGCTTGTACGGACCTTCCATCGGCACTCCGATGTAGTCCGCCTGGTCCTTCGTCATCGTCGTGAGCTTCGCGCCGAGCTTCGCGAGGTGGAGGCGCGCGACCTTCTCGTCGAGCTGCTTCGGCAGGGTGTAGACGCCGATCTCGTAGTTCTTGCGGTTGCCGTACAGCTCGATCTGCGCGAGCGTCTGGTTGGTGAAGCTGTTCGACATCACGAAGCTCGGGTGGCCGGTCGCGCAGCCGAGGTTCAGCAGGCGGCCCTCGGCGAGGATGATCACCGAGTGGCCGTCCTTGAACGTCCACAGGTCGACCTGCGGCTTCACGTTCGTGCGCTTGATGCCCTTCACTCGCTTCAGTCCGGCCATGTCGATCTCGTTGTCGAAGTGGCCGATGTTGCCGACGATCGCGTTGTGCTTCATCGCCGCCATGTGCTCGGCGGTGATGATGTTGCGGTTGCCGGTCGCGGTGATGAAGAGGTCGGCCTCTTCGATGACGTCCTCGATCGTGGCGACGCGGTAGCCCTCCATCAGCGCCTGCAGCGCGCAGATCGGGTCGATCTCGGTGACGACGACGCGCGCGCCCTGCGAGCGCAGCGACTGCGCGCAGCCCTTGCCGACGTCGCCGTAGCCGCACACGACCGCGACCTTGCCCGCGACCATCACGTCGGTCGCGCGCATGATCCCGTCCACGAGCGAGTGACGGCAGCCGTACAGGTTGTCGAACTTGCTCTTCGTGACGGAGTCGTTGACGTTGATCGCGGGGAAGAGGAGCGAGCCCTTCTCCTGCATCTGATAGAGGCGGTGGACGCCGGTCGTCGTCTCCTCGGTGACGCCCTTGATGTCCTTCGCGATCTTGGTCCAGCGCGTCCGCGAGGTCGTGATCGACTTCTTCAAGACCTTCAAGAGCTCTGCGTAGTCCTCGCTGGCGTCGGCCGGCGTCGCCGGCACCTTGCCGGTCTTCTCGCACTCGGCGCCGAGGTGGACGAGCAGCGTCGCGTCACCGCCGTCGTCGAGGATCATGTTCGGGCCCTTGCCGCCCGCGAACTCGAACGCGCGCTCGGTGCACCACCAGTACTCGGCGAGCGACTCGCCCTTCCACGCGAACACCGACACGCCCTGCGGCGCGTGCGCAGTGCCCGTGCGGCCGACGACCACCGCGGCGGCGGCGTGATCCTGTGTCGAGAAGATGTTGCAGGAGCACCAGCGCACTTCGGCGCCGAGGTCGACCTGCGTCTCGATCAAGACCGCGGTCTGGTTCGTCATGTGAAGCGAGCCGATGATGCGCGCGCCGGCGAGCGGCTTCTTCGCCGCGAACTCCTCGCGCACCGCCATCAGGCCCGGCATCTCGACCTCCGCGAGCTCGATCTCTTTCCTTCCCCAGTCGGCCAGCGCGAGGTCGCGCACCTTGTAGTCGAGCGCGCCGAGCGCGAGCTTCTTCGCCTTGTTCCGTTCCGCGGTGGTCATGACGTCTCCGTTCGTGAGTTCAGATCGCGCGGCTTCCTGCCGCGCACGAGATAAAGGGACAGGTGGACCGGCGCGCCGTCCTCGGCGCGCGGCCGGTATTCATCGGTGACGGGCTCGATGGCGGTGTCGACGAAGCCCGCGCGCTGGAATGCGACGAGCACGTCCTTCGGCTCGAGTCCGAGGTGGCGGTCGCCGAGCTCGGCGCGCATCCACGTTTCCTTGTGCGGAGCGAGCTCGAGCACGACCGCGGTGCCGCCCGGTTTCAGCGCGCGGAACATCTCGCGCACCGGCGGCTGCAGGCTCGCGAGGTGGTGGAGCACCATGCCGGCGACGACGCCGTCGACCTCGCCGTCGCCGAGCGGCAGGCGGTCCAGCTCGCCGCGCCGGTACTCGACGGCCGTGCCGCGCGCCGCGTGCGCGAGTCGCTTCTTCGCCTCGGCGAGCATGCCCTTCGAGCGGTCCACGCAGATCACGCGGCCGCACGCACCGAGCAGCGCCTCCGTGACGTAGCCGGTCCCGCACCCGAGGTCGGCGACCACGAACTCGGGCGGCAGGAGGTGGAGCACCGCGCGGTGCCGCGCCTGCCCGGTGGCGAAGTCGCCCGCGATCTTGTCCCACTCGCCGGCCACGCGATCGAAGAAGTCGCCGTCCTTCGCGCGCCGTGACGCGAGCACGCGGTCGAGGCGGATCTTGTCCGCGGCGTGCTCCGCGAGCGCGTCGACCTCGGGCTTCAGCGCCTGCCACAGCCGCTCGACGGGGGAGACGCCGTCCTCGACGGACGAGAGCTTGAGGAACGTGCTGGTCCCCTCGTGCCGCTCGACGAGGAGGTCGGCCTCGCGCAGGAGTCGCAGGTGGTTCGACACGCGGCTCTGCGCCATCCCGAGCGCCCGCGCGAGCTCACCGACGGACAACTCGCGCAGCTCGAGCAGCGCGAGAATGCGCAGCCGCGTGGAGTCCGCGAGCAGCTTGAGCAACCCGGCGAGAGAGGCGTCGGCGACGACCATGGACGCGAAGAACATAGCATCATGATCGGATGATGGAAGCGGGATTCTTGTGCGGGGGTGGGTCGTGGGCCGGAACGCAGAGGACACAGAGGACGCAGAGAGCGCCGCGTCCGACGGACGATGGGCGTGCTCGGGGACGCGGGGGGGGGGGGGGGGGGGGGGGGGGGGGGGGGGGGGGGGGGGGGGG
>CAZOLL010000577.1:282-3015 GCA_964580365.1 uncultured Phycisphaeraceae bacterium | reverse complement strand
AGAGCGGGAACGGGCAGGCGGTTTGACCAAAGACGGCTCCGATCCGCTCGACCCCGCTGTGCTCCGCCAGCGCTGGGACGTGCCGGCACGCCCGCTCCCGATCGTGATCGTCGGCGCCGGCGGCATCGTCGTCGACGCGCACCTCCCGGCCTACCGCGCGCTCGGTCTCGAGGTGCTCGGCGCGTTCGACGTCGATCGATCTCGCGCGCGTTCGACCGCCGAGCGCTTCGCGCTGCCGCGTGCGTTCGAGACGATCGAGTCGGCGATCGAAGCGGGGTGCGCGGCCGGCGCGGTGTTCGACGTCGCGGTGCCGCCCGACCGGCTGTACGACGTGCTCGCGCTGCTCCCCGAGCGCTCGGCCGTCCTGATGCAGAAGCCGATGGGCACCGATCTGTTCGACGCGACGCGCATCCGCGCGATCTGCAAGAACCGTCGTTTCGCCGCGGCGGTGAATTTCCAGCTCCGCTTCGCGCCGATGATGCTCGCGCTCGCCGATCTCGTGCGGCGCGGCGCGCTCGGCCGGCTCGTCGAGCTGGAGTTCCACGTCAACGTCCACATGCCGTGGGAGCGCTGGCCGTTCCTCGAGACGTTGCCGCGCATGGAGCTCGCGCTGCATTCGGTGCACTACCTCGATCTCACGCGCGCGTTGCTCGGGGAGCCGCGCGGCGTGTACGCGCGCACCGTGAAGCACCCGCGCGCGCCGAAGCTCGCGAGCAGCCGCTCGAGCGTGATCCTCGACTACGGCGACGACGTGCGCGCCTGCCTCTCGGTGAACCACCACCACGCGTTCGGCCCGCGCCACCAGAGTTCCGAGCTGCGCGTCGAGGGCGAGCGCGGCGCCGCGGTCGCGACGCTCGGCGTGAACCTCGACTATCCGGCGGGGCGTCCCGATCGCCTCGAATACTGCATCACCGGCGAGAGTTGGCGCGAGGTTTCTCTCACCGGCAACTGGTTCCCCGACGCGTTTCGCGGACCGATCTGCAATCTGCAGCGCTTCGTGCGCGGAGAGGATCCCGTGCTACTGACCGCGACCGACGACGCGTGGAGAACGATGGCGCTGGTCGAGGCTTGCTACGCGTCGAATGCACACGGCTCGACTCCGCTCCCGAAGGAGCCCGGTCCGCCGCACGAGGAGCGATGACCGCGCCGCGAATCGACGCTCACCAGCACTTCTGGACGCTCGCGCGCGGGGACTACGGCTGGCTCACGCCCGATCTCGCGCCGCTGTATCGGGACTTCGGTCCCGCCGATCTCGCTCCGCTCCTCGCGCGTCATTCGATCGCCGCGAGCGTGGCGGTGCAGGCGGCGCCGACGGTCGCCGAGACTCTGTTCCTGCTCGACCTCGCCGCGCGCACGCCGTCGATTGCGGGCGTGGTCGGGTGGGTCGATCTCGAATCGCGCGACGCGGCGGCGCAGATCTCGCGGCTCGCGCGTTGCGAAAAGCTCGTCGCGATGCGGCCGATGCTGCAGGACCTCGTGGACGACCGATTCGTGCTGCGACGTTCGATCGAGCCCGCGATCCGCGCGCTGGTATCCGAACGGCTCGCGTTCGACGCGCTGGTGAAGCCGCGCCACTTGCCGCACCTTCGAGAGTTCGTGCTGCGCCACGAGGACCTCACCGTCGTCATCGATCACGCTGCCAAGCCGACGATTCGCCGCGGAGGGAAGCGCTTCGCCGGCTTCGACGCGTGGGCCGCCGACATGACAGCTCTCGCGCGCTCGCCGAATACTTGGTGCAAGCTCTCAGGTCTCGTCACCGAGGCCGAGGCCGGTTTCTCGACGCGGGACCTCGCGCCGTACGTCGACTTGGTGCTCGGCGCGTTCGGTCCGCGGCGCGTCGTGTGGGGGAGCGACTGGCCCGTCGCAACGATCGCGTGCGAATATCACGAATGGTTCGCTGCAACCGAGGAACTCCTCGGGTCGTTCGGCGAAGAAGATCTCGGCGCCGTGCTCGGAGGCAATGCAGCGCGCTGCTACCGTCTCCATTTCGAAGTGCCCCCCGGGACTCCATGACCGAAACGACGATCAAGTCGCTGAAGGTGCAGGACGTGCGCTTCCCCACGTCCGATCGGCAGGACGGGTCGGATGCGATGCATCCAGATCCGGACTACTCCTGTGCGTGGGTCACGCTCGAGAGCGACGCGGGCGTCGTCGGGACCGGCCTCACGTTCACGATCGGACGCGGCAACGAGCTGTGCGTGGCGGCGGTCGAGGCGCTGCGCCCGCTGGTCGTCGGCCGCACGATCGCCTCGATCCGCGCCGACTTCGCTGGCTTCTGGCGCACGCTCACCTCCGACTCGCAGCTGCGCTGGGTCGGCCCCGAGAAGGGCGTGCTGCACCTCGCGACCGCCGCCGTCGTGAACGCCGTGTGGGATCTGATCGCGCGCCTCGAGAACAAGCCGCTGTGGCGCTTGATCGCCGAGATGCCCGCCGAGGAGCTCGTGCGGTCGATCGACTTCCGGTACCTGACCGACGCGCTGACGCCCGAGGAGGCGCTCGGCATCCTGCGCGCCAACGAGCCGACGAAGGCCGCGCGCATCGCCGAGTTGGAGAAGGACGGCTACCCCGCGTACACGACGTCGTGCGGCTGGCTCGGCTACTCCGACGAGCGGATTCGCGGCCTGTGCAAGGAAGGCGTCGCCGCCGGCTTCACGCACTTCAAGATCAAGGTCGGCGCGAGCCTCGCGGACGACCTTCGCCTTGCCGATCTCGACGGTGTAGTCACCCGCCGGC
>CAZOLL010000577.1:0-272 GCA_964580365.1 uncultured Phycisphaeraceae bacterium | reverse complement strand
CCGCGGTGGTGCGCGACGCGATCGGCCCCGACCGCCGCATGATGTTCGACGCGAACCAGCGCTGGGACGTGCCGACGGCGATCGCGCACATGAAGCAGCTCGCGCGGTTCGACCCCTGGTGGATCGAGGAGCCGACTTCGCCGGACGACGTGCTCGGCCACGCAGCGATCGCGCGCGCGATCCATCCGATCGGCGTCGCGACGGGCGAGCAGTGCCAGAACCGCGTGCTCTTCAAGCAGTTCTTCCAGGCGCGCGGTCTGAAGTTCTGCCAG
>CAZOLL010000576.1:0-3018 GCA_964580365.1 uncultured Phycisphaeraceae bacterium | reverse complement strand
CGGTCGATCGGCGTGACGGTCGCGAGGTCCTGGCCGTTCGGGAGCGCGCGCGAAAGTCCGACGAGGTTGCCGTCGACGTCGAAGTACGGGCCGCCGTTCTGCCCCGGGTTCGTCGCGGCGGACGTCTCGATGCGGACCGGTCGCCCGGCCGAGTCGACGTGGACGTCGGACACGACGCCGAGCGTCACGGCCGGGGTGCTCTCCGCCGCGCTGCCGAACGCGTTGCCGATGGTGAGCAGGAAGTTGCCGACCTGCAGCTCGCCCGGGTCGCCCGGGCGAACGGCCGGCAGGCCCGTCTGGTCGATCTTCAGCATCGCGGAGCCGGTGGACTGGTCGGCGCGCACGAGCTTCGCGGGGAACGAGCGGCGGTCGGGGAACGTGACGGTGACCGTCGCGCGCGGCGGCTTCGCGGCCTGCATCAGCTCGGCGATCGAAGCGTCCGTGAGCACCCAACCGTTCGAGTGGATCACGACGCCCGACAGCGTCGGTCCGGCCTCGACGAGCACGACGGCCGGCGCGACCTTTTTGACGATCGCAGTGAACTCCTTGTCGAGGCTCGAGAGCGACGACAACTGCGCGCGCGCCGGCGCGGAGAGCGCGAGGAAGCCTGCGAACAGAAACGCGAGCGCGCGCGCGGCGATCATCGCTTGCCGCCCTCGACGGTGTTCGCCGGCGCTTCGAGCGTGAGCCGCTTCACCGACGCGTGGTCCTTGCGGAAGAACTTCACGCCGATCGTGCGGCCGTTCGGGATGAGCGCGATCGCGTTGGCCCAGTCGTTGTAGACGGCGATCGGTTTGCCGTTGAGCTCGGTGATGCGGTCACCGGGTTTGATGCCGACCTTCCACGCGGGCGAGTTCGGGACGACCGCCTTCACGAGGATGCCGCCCGACGCCGCGGTGATCGGCTCGATCTCGAGGCCCGTGTACCCGGGCTCGACGACTTCGCTCGCCGACATCGCCGCGAGGAAGTTCTTGATCTGATCGGCGCGGATCGTGAACCCGACGCCGACGCTGACGGTGTGCTCGTTCACCGTCGCGATCTTGCCGTTGATGCCGATGATGCGGCCGTTCAGGTCGAACAGCGGGCCGCCCGAGTTGCCCGGGTTGATCTCGGCGTCGGTCTGCAGCGCGTTCTGATAGTCGAACTGCCCGGACGCGATGCGGCCCAGGCCGGAGATGATGCCGAGTGTGACAACCGGCTGTCCGTCGAGCGCGAGGCCGCGCGGGTTGCCCGAGGCGATCGCCCACTGTCCGGGCTCGACGTTCGCGGTGCGTGCGTACTCGGCAGCGGGGAGGTTCTGCAGCGGAAGGCGCAAGAGCGCGAAGTCGTAGCGCGTGTTCTGCGAGACGAGATCGGCGGTCACCTTCTTGCCGCCTTCGAGCACCACCTCGATGCGCTCCGCGTTCTCGATGACGTGCACGTTCGTCACGACGAGTCCGTCGCGGCTCACGATGACGCCCGAGCCCATGCCGGCGGGCAGCACGTTGGTCTGGCCGTCGCGGTCCACCTTCATGTACCGGACGACGGTGACGGTCGCGGCGCGGAGCTTGTCCGCGAGCATGACGAACGACTTCTGGATCTTCTCGGCCTCGCGCAGCGTCGCTTCGTCTTCCGCGGCCGACGCGGCCGACGGCGCGGGGCTCACAGGCGCGCCTTGGAGACCCGCCGGGCTCGAAGCGTCCTGGCCCGCCGCCCGAGCGACGAGCGCGAACGCGACCAGCGAAAGGAACTCAAAGCGAGCCCTCATGCCGGCTCCGATACCTCCGGGGTCAGCCCCCGGTGACGGTGTTTCCCGCGGCGGGCGCCGCGCACAGCGCGTCTTCGTTCGCGGTCAGCACCTCGTTCTTGTCGGCGCCGACGTGGATCGTGTGCTCGAACTGCGCGACGAACGTGCCGGGGCGCTCGCAGAGCGGCGGGTAGATCGCGAGGAAGCCGACGCGCGCGAGGGCGTTCAGCGTCTCCGAGACGTCGTCGAACGGGAGCGTCGCGAGCAGGTCGCGGCTGCCGAACGGCAGGCCGTTGAACGCGCGGATGGCGTCGATGACCTTCGCGTTCGTGCCGGACACTTTCTTCATGCCGCGCCGCGCCATGAAAACGTGCGCGTCGCCGTGCTCTTTCACGACGCCCGAGCCGTTGGTGGCGAACGGCTCGATCGCGATGCAGACGTCCTTCTCGATGCGCCCGCGTCCGACCGGGACGTTCGGCACCGACGGCGGTCCGTGGATGACCCAGCGGTCGACCGAGTGGCCGGTGAGGTTCTTCACCGGGTTCAGGCCGCGTGCGCGGATCTTCTTCTCGACCGCGCGGCCGATCTCGACGACTTCGAGCCCCGGCTTCAGCATCGCGATCGCGGCGTCGAGCGCTTCCCGTGCGGCCGCGATGATGTGTGCGTGCCGTCCGTCGGACGACAGGTCGACGGTGGCCGCCGTGTCGGCGACGAAGCCGTCCACGTGCACGCCGACGTCGAGCTTGCAGAGGTCGCCGTCTTCGAGCACCGTCGTGTCGCCGAGGTAGGCGCAGTAGTGCGCGGCGATGTGGTTGCGCGACATCTGCAGCGGGAACGCGGGCTTGCCGCCGAGCTCTTCCATCCGCTTGTGTCCCGCGAGCGCGAGGTCGATCAGCCGCGCCCCGGGTTTCATCATGGAGGCCACGTAGTTCCGCACGTGGCAGGCGATCGCGCCGGCCCGCCGCCAGCGCTCGAGATCGGACGAATTCATGCGCGCCGTTGTAACCGACCGCCGCGAGCGGCGCCATCGCGGGGGGCGCGGGCGCCTCATTGCCATGCAGCGCGGGGGATCGCAAGCGGGTCGAGGCGTCCGTGTGGGAAGGTGGCGTGGACGAGTTGCCACGAGCGGGGTGGCGCGACGGGTGAGGGCCGCGTCGAGGGCTCGAGGTCCTGCCAGCGGTGAAACCACGCGGCGCTCGAGTACGGGTCGACGATGCCGGTGAACGGGATGCCGTGACGGCGCGCGTTGTTCAACACGTACAGCAGCGTGTTGCGGACATCGAGCGTCGAGG
>CAZOLL010000575.1:0-3033 GCA_964580365.1 uncultured Phycisphaeraceae bacterium | reverse complement strand
GTCGCCATCGCGAGGCCGGCGCCGTTCACCATGCAGCCGATGTTCCCGTCGAGCGCGATGTAGGAGAGACCGAACTTCGAGGCCTCGACCTCGCGCGGGTCCTCCTCTCCGAGGTCGCGGAACGCGGCGACGTTCGGGTGGCGGAACAGCGCGTTCGCGTCGAAGTTCATCTTCGCGTCGAGCGCGACCACGCGGCCGTCCTTCTTGAGCACGAGCGGGTTGATCTCGGCGATCGAGCAGTCGAGCTCGAGGAACGCGCGGGCGAGCTGGACGAGCAGGCGCGCGGCCTCGTTCAGGGAGGTGCCGGGGATGCCGATGCCGAGCGCGAGGCGGCGCGCCTGGTAGGCCTGGAGCCCGAGCGCGGGGTCGATGGGCTCGCGAAGGATCTTTTCGGGCGACTTGTGCGCGACTTCCTCGATCTCGACGCCGCCCTCGGCGCAGCCCATCATCACGGGGCAGCCGAGCGCGCGGTCGACCGCGACGCCGACGTACATCTCCCTCGCGATGTCGGAGCCTTCCTCGACGAGGAGCACGCGCACCGGCTGGCCTTTCGGCCCGGTCTGGTGAGTGACGAGCGGGCGCGCGAGGATCGACTTCGCGGCTTCGAACGCGTCTTGCGACGAGCGGACGAGCTTCACGCCGCCGCCCTTGCCGCGACCGCCCGCGTGGATCTGCGCCTTCACGACCGCGAGGCCGGCGCCGAGTTGGTCGTACGCGGACTTCGCGTCCTCCGGCGTGTAGGCGACCAGCCCGCGCGGCACGGGGATGCCGTGCTGGCGCAAGAGCTCCTTGGCCTGGTACTCGTGGATCTTCATCGTCGGAAGTCTCGGGCCCGCGCCGCTTCGGGCGCTTCGAGGAAACCGGGGACGTTATCAGGGCCGGAAGGATCGTTCCAGAAGCCGGGCAGGCGGCTTCCTAGAATCTCGCGCGTGCCGCACGGGATCCTGATCCACACCGACCTCGAACGGTTGCTCGCCGACGGCACGATCCGAACGCCGCGCCCGCCCGACGCCGATCAGGTGCAGCCGACGTCGCTCGACCTCCGCCTCGGCCCCGTCGCCCATCGCATCGCCGCGGGATTTCTCCCCGGCCGCGATCGCGTCGACGATCGCCTGAAGCGCCTCTCGCTCTACACGCTCGACCTCGAGCGCGGTGCGGTGCTCGAGACCGGGCAGCTCTACCTCGTGCCGCTGATGGAGGGGTTCGCGCTCCCCGAGTCGATCCGTGGGCGCTGCAACCCGAAATCGTCGACCGGCCGCATCGATCTCTTCACGCGGGTGATCGCGGATCGCTCCGAGCGGTTCGACGAGGTGCCGCCGGGGTACCGCGGGCCGCTCTGGCTCGAGGTGATGCCGCGTTCCTTCCCGGTGCGCGTGCGAGCGGGACAGCGGCTGAACCAGGTGCGGCTGCTCGCGGGCGACGCGCGGCTCTCGGATGCGGACCATCTCGTCGCGCACCGCGACCATCGCTTGATCGCGCGCGCCGACGGCGGAGCGCCGCCAGGCGACGCGGTGATCGTCGATCGCGGCTTCCACCTCCGCGTGCGGCTGCGGCCGTGGGCCGACGACGGCGTGGTCGGCTGGCGCGCGCGACGGTTCACCGGCGTCATCGATCTCGATCGCGTCCGCGCCCACGACCCGGCGGAGTTCTTCGAGCCGATCACGATGCGGGACGGCGACGACGGACGGTTCGTGCTCGAGCCGGAGGAGTTCTACATCTTCGCGTCGCGCGAGCGGATCCGCGTGCCGCCGCACCTGGCGGCGGAGATGTCGGCGTATGACGTCGGCATCGGCGAGCTGCGCACGAACTACGCGGGCTTCTTCGACGCGGGGTTCGGCTACGGCAAGGGCGGCGAGCGCGAAGGAACTCCGGCGGTGCTCGAGGTGCGGCCGCACGACGTGCCGTTCCTCATCGAGGACGGCCAAGTGTTCTTCCGGCTCGAGTTCTTCAAGACGGTCGCGCCGTGCGGGCGGATCTACGGCGGTTCGGAGTCCGCTTCGAACTACGCGGACCAGGGGCTCACCCTGGCGAAGTTCTTCCGCGACGACTGAGCGTCGCGCGCGCGCGTCAGAACTGGACGAGCGTGCGCATCGTCTCGATGTCGGCCTTCACCTTGCCGCCGGACTCCTGCAGGGCGGACAGCTCTTCCTTCGAGAGCTCGAGTGCGATCGTCTTCTCGACGCCGCCCTTCCCGAGCACGACCGGCACGCCGATGTAGAGATCCTTCAGGCCGTAGATGCCGTCGCAGTGGGCGGCGCACGGCATCAGGCGCTTCTCGTCGCGAAGGATGGCCATCACCATCTCCACGGCCGACGACGCCGGGGCGTAGTAGGCCGAGCCCTTCTTCAGCAGGTTCACGATCTCGGCGCCGCCGTTCCGCGTGCGGTCGACGATGGCTTTCAGACGGTCGGGCGCGATGAGGTTCTCGATCGACACGCCGTACACGGTCGAGAAGCGCGTCATCGGCACCATCGAGTCGCCGTGGCCCCCGAGCACCATCGCGTCGACGTCCGTCGCGGCCATCTTCAGCTCCATCGCGATGAACGTGCGGAAGCGGGCGGAGTCGAGAACGCCCGCCATGCCGACGACGCGGTTCGGCGCGAAGCCGGTCACCTTCATCATCAGGTAAGTCATCACGTCGAGCGGGTTCGTCACCGTCACGACGATCGAGTTTGGCGCGTGCTTCTTGATGTTCTGGCCGATGCCCTTCACGATCTCCGCGTTCTTCTGCAGGAGATCGGAGCGCGACATCCCCGGCTGGCGCGGGAAGCCGGCGGTCACGAGCACGACGTCGGAGCCGGCGATGTCCTTGTAGTCGTTCGTGCCGACGATCGAGGTGTTGTATCCCTCGGTCGGGCCGGACTGCAGGAGGTCGAGCGCCTTGCCCTGCGGGACGCCTTCGAGGATGTCGGTCAGGACGACGTCCGCGATGCCGCGCTCGACGAGTCGCTGCGCCGCCGTCGCACCCACGTTGCCCGCGCCGACCACCGTGACCTTGAACCGCGCCATCGCCTGTCCTCCGTCGTTCGTTCC
>CAZOLL010000574.1:0-3038 GCA_964580365.1 uncultured Phycisphaeraceae bacterium | reverse complement strand
CGCGGAAGCCGCGTCGCTCGCGAGCCGCGTCGCCGGCCGCTACCCCGACCAGATCGAGCTCGCGCTCTCGTCGCGCGCCGCCGTCGACGCGTTGCTCGCGGGAGATCCGGACCCGCTCCGGAAGTTGCGCGATCGCATCGACCTCGGACCGGACCTCGACAACGACGTCGTGCGGGCCGCGTTCGGACTGACGTTGCGCGAGAGCGGGGCGCAGGCGGCCGCGAAGTACCTGCAGCGCGTGCGCGAGTTCACGAAGGACCGCGACTGGGCTGCGCTGCCGACGGCCGCCGCGTTCGCGCTGACGCCGTTCTTCCTCGACGTCGGCTCGTTCCTCTCGCGCTACGAAGAGTCGCTCCACGGCAAGCCGATCCCGCTCGACGATGCGACGTTCTACTTCGTGACGCGTCAGCGCGATCCCGCCACGCGACCGCGACCGGACGTCGAGCCCGGCGCCGCGGGCGAGCTGCTCTGGCTGCGCGACGTCGCCGGCAAGAAGGACGAGGACGCGAGCGTCGAAGAGCTCTACCTGCTCTTCTACCTGTATCAGTTCGCGGGCCGCGGATTCGAGCTGGAGGCACACGCCGCCGCCGAGCGACTCGCGCGTTTCGACGCCCACGCGCAGACGCCGGCGCGTTACGTCGCGAGCGCGGTCGAGTCCAAGCAGGGGCCGGTGCTCGCCGGCGCGTGGCTGCTCCCCCACTATCACGCCGACACGGGCGACCTCCGCACCTACCGGCTGCTCGGCCGCATCATGACGAGCGCCGACCCGACGGGCGATTCGCTCGCGCAGCTCGCGATCGACGGTCACGACCGCTTCCCCTCCGACCCGGAGCCCGACCTGTTCGCCGCGATCGCCGCCGCGAAGCGCCGGCAGCTCGCCCCCGCGCGCGAGTTCGCGGAGCGCTGCGCGCAGCTCTCGTCCACGCCGGAGGCGGTCGACCAGGCGCTGCTCGGCTTCTTGCACGTCTGCGACGTCTTCCACGACCCCGAGGTGTCGCGCGACCTCGCGCGCCGCATCCTGGTCTCGAAGAGCCGCCACCCGTTCCTGCGCGAGTTCCTGGTGCGCCGCTTCGCCGGGCACAGCGAGCTCGACTACGAGGCGATCGCCGTGCTCGGCCCGCTGATCGCGGAGGACCCGACGTTCTTCGAGGCGGCGCCCGTCGTCGCCCGCGCCCTCGCGGACGGCGAGAAGGACGCGGATCTCGTCGACCTCGCGCGACGCCTCACCGCCGCCATCCCCGCCGACGCGAGCGCCGCGCGCGCGGGCGATGCGATCGCCGAGGTCGTGCGCGTCCTGATCGAGCGCAAGCGTGGACGCGCGGCGCTCGATCTCACCGAAGCCGGCCTGCTCGCCGACCCGGCGAACACCGCGCTACGCAAGGCGCGCGTCGACCTCGTGCGGATGCGCGACGGTGATTCCGCGACGCTGACCGACCTGCGTCTCCTCGCGGCGCTCGCGCCCGACGAGGTCCCGCTGCTCTTGCGCTGCGCCGAGACGATGCTCGCGGAGAACGGCGCGAAGATCGAGTCGGTCATCGAGCTGACCAAGGTGCTGGCGACGCGCGCGCCCGAGGACGCGCGGCACCACGCGCTGCTCGCGTGGCTGCGCTTCCGCGCCGACGACGTGAAGGGCGCGCGCAAGGAGATCGTCATCGCGCTGTCGAAGCAGCCGGCGGAGAACGCCTACCGCTACGCGGCGGGCCTGTTCGCGTGGCTCGATCGGGACGTGGACGGCGCGCTCGGCTACTTCGGCTCGGTGAATCGAAACTACGAGTTCTCCGCGCGCGCCCGCGAGATCGTCGGGCTCATCAAGCGCTGACGTGCTCGGCACCCTCGGCCGCTCCGACCAGGTCGGCGAGCGGGCAGAACCGGTGGCGCGTGAGCAACGTCTCGAGCCGAGCGCGCGTGCGCTCCAGCCCGAAGTAGTGCCGAAACGCCTTCGAGCCCGAGCGCAGAAGTCGCGGCTGGCCGGGGTCGAACTCCCACGGATGCAGGTAGAGCACGCCAGGTTTGCCTCCGGCGTTCATGCGCCGGATCGCGGTGTGGACGAGGACGGGCGGGAGCATGCGGAAGTAGCCGCCGCCCGCGGCCGGCAGGTTCGCGCCCAGCACGCGCAGCGTGAGCATCGGCAGCTCCACGAGGGGGCCGCTCTTCGTGTCGACGGTGACCGGCCAACGCGGGAAGCTCGGGTCGCCGTAGCGGTCGTGCCGCACGGGGAAGACGCTCGAGTCGAACCGGTACCCCTCCTCCGCGAGGATCTCGAACGCCCAGCGCGTCGCGCGGGTCACCGAAAACGTCGACGCGCGAAACCCGTGCACCGGTGCGCCGCTCAGGTCCTCGAGCAACCGCTTCGACTCGCGCGCCTCGGCGCGGAACGCGTCGGGCCCGAGCTCGCTCGCCATCTGGTGGCTCATGCCGTGGCTGGCGATCTCGTGGCCCGCGGCCTTCACGGCGCGCACCAGCTCGGCGTCGCGCTTCGCGACCCAGCCGAGGAAGAAGAACGTGGCGCGGACGCCGCGCGCGGCGAGCAGGTCGAGCAGCATTCGCGTCGTGCCGGCGACGCGGCGCTCCTGGCGGTCCCACGTCTCCTCCGGCGCGACCGAGCGGAGGTTCAGCGCGTGGAAGTGCTCCTCGACGTCGAAGCTCAGCCCGTTCTGCATCGCTCCCTCGCGAGCTCCTCGGCCAGCGCGATGACGCGCCGAGCGTTGCCGGTCCAGGTATACCCGCGCTCCACGAGTTGCGCGCGGCCGGCCGCGCCGATCGCCGCGCGACGCTCGGGCGCGGTCGCGAGCTCGCCGAGCCGGGCGGCGCACTCGCCGGGGCGCTGCGGGTCGAACAACGCCGCCGTCGTCCCGTCGGCGACGATCTCCTCGATGTTCGGCTGGCGCGGAGCGAGCACGCACGCGCCGCGCGCGAGGTACTCGAAGAGCTTGAGCGGCGACGCGTAGCTCGTGGCGAGCGGCTGGAGCGCCACGTCGAACGCATCGATGAACTCCGCGATGCGGTCGCGCGGGACGACACCCGGGCAGATGACGCGG
>CAZOLL010000573.1:0-3041 GCA_964580365.1 uncultured Phycisphaeraceae bacterium | reverse complement strand
TGCACCTGCATCGGCGATCGCGCCGCGGACTACAGCCGCGCCGCTTCGCGCACCCGCGCCGCGGGCACTCCCGTGACGCTCTCGGTCGCCTCGGGCGGAAAGCGCGCGACGAACTCGCGGTAATCCGCGAACCCCTCCGTGCGCGCGGCGACGAACTCCGCGTCGAACCGGTTCTCCGCGACGATCACCGCGGCGAGCGAGTTGAGCAGCGGCACGTTGGTCCCGGGTCGCGGCTGCAGGTGGACGTCGGCGAGCGCGGCGAGCTCGGTGCGCCGCGGATCGATCACAACGAGGCGCGCGCCGGCGAGCGTTCGCTGGAGGATGCGCGCGCCGAGGACGGCGTGGCTCTCGGTCGCGTTCGCGCCGACGACGAGAAGCAGGTCGGCGCGGTCGATGTCGGCGAACGAATTGGTCGCGGCGCCGGTGCCGAACGTGCGCCGCAGGCCGGCGGCGCTCGGCGCGTGGCACACGCGCGCGCAGCAGTCGACGTCGTTCGTCCCGAGTCCGGCACGAAACCACTTCTGGAGGAGGTAGTTCTCCTCGTTGGTGCACCGCGAGGACGACAACCCGCCGAGCCGGCCCCGCAGGCGCTCGAACTCGCGGGCGACCAACGCAATCGCTTCGTCCCACGAGATCGGCTCGAACCCGGAACTCGTGCGAACGAGCGGCGTGGTCAGCCGGTCGGGGTGCGTCGCGAAGCGGTGCGAGTACCGCCCCTTCACGCAGAGCTGGCCGCGGTTCGGCTCGCCCGCGGCGCCGTCGATCCGCGTCACGCCGTGCGCCGACGCGTGCACCTCGAGGCCGCAGCCCACGCCGCAGTAGCCGCAGGTCGTCGTCACGACGCGCTCGTCGGGCGCCGTACGCTTGCGGTCGACGTCGGAGATCGCGCCGCTCGGGCACGCGGCGACGCACGCGCCGCACGCGACGCAAGCGGAGTCGGCGAATGCGCCGCTCCCCCAGCTCACCGCCGTCGCGGCGCCGCGTCCGGTCGCCGACCACACGAAGCGTCCTTCGACGTCCGCGCACGCCGCGACGCAGGCGCGGCAGTCGATGCACGCGTCGAGGTCGATCTTCAGCACCGGATGGCTCTCGTCGCGCCGGCGCCCCGCGGTCCGCTTCGCGTAGCGCGCTCCCGTCGCGCCGGCGCGCTCGAGCTCGGCGCGCACGGCGCCCCGCGGCTCGGCCTCTGCGAGGATCAGCTCGAACAGGTCGCGCCGGTACTCGCGCAGACGCGTCGTGTCGGTGGCGACGAGCGTGCCGGGCCGCGCCGCCGTCGTGCACGCCGCGACCATGCGACCGTCGACCTCGACCATGCACGCGCGACAGTGTCCGCGGTCGCAAAACGCCGGCACGGTGGCGCCCGCGGACCGACACGCATCGAGCACGCTGCCCGTGGCGGCGGCCTCGCGTCCGTCGACGTGCAGGTCCACGCGAAGGGTCACGCGACCACCTCGCCCGGGAAACTGCGCAGCAGGTCGCGCAGCGGTCGCGGCACGCCCTGGCCGAAGCCGCACAGGCTGCCCTGCTCGAGCGTGTCGAGCAGGCGGTCGAAAGCGGCGCGGTCGCGAACGCCGGAGAGTTGCCGCGTGCCCGCGCGACACGGCGTGCAGGCGCCGCACGACTCGCGCGCGGCGAAGCGGAACAGGTGCTCCGCGAGCGCCCGCGGCGAAACCGTCTCGTCGAAGACCACGACGCCACCGTGGCCGAGCCCGGGCAGCGCGGTCCACGACAGCGGCACGTCGAACTCGCGCTCGGTCAAGAGCCGCCCCATCGGGCCGCCGACGAGCGCCATCCGCCAGCGCCGTCCCGGCGGCGGTCCTCCCCCGCCGGCGCCGCCGTCCTCGAGCACGCGGCGCAACGGCGTCCCGAGCGCGACCTCGACGACCCCCGGGCGGGCGATCGCGCCGGACAGGCAGATCGCCTTCGTGTCCGGCCGCCGCCGCCGCGCGACGACCCACGGCACCACCGAGAGCGTCTCGACGTTCTGCACCACGGTCGGCAGACCGAAGAGGCCGCGCTCCGCGGGGTACGGCGGCTTCGGGGATGGCTCGGCGCGCAGTCCCTCGATCGAGCGCAGGAGCGCGGTCTCCTCGCCCGCGACGTAGCTGCCCGCGCCGCGCACGACCTCGACGTGGAAACCCGCGAGCTTCCCCGCCGCCTTCGCCGCGTCGATCGCGTCCTGCACGCGCGCGGCCGCCGCGGGGTATTCGCCGCGCACGTAGACCACGCCGCGACCGGCGCCGATCGCGCGCGCGCACGCGAGCATGCCCGCGAGCACGGAATGCGGCGCCTCTTCGAGCAGCAGGCGGTCGACGTACGCGCCCGGGTCGCCTTCATCGCCGTTCGCGACGACGACGCGTTCCGGCGCCGGCGTGTCGCGCGCGATGCGCCACTTCGCACCGGTCGGGAACGCCGCGCCGCCGCGGCCGGCGAGGCCCGAGGCCGTCACGCGCTCGAGGATCGCGGCGCCGTCTTGCAGCTCGTAGTCGTCGAGCGGTCGCGACGCACCGAGCAGATGGCGCAGCACGACGGGCTCACCGACGAGCGCGCGGCGTGGGATCGGCGGCGCTGCGGATCCGGCGCTACGGGCGCTACCGGCATCGCCGTCGTCCGCGGCCGGCGCCGCGTAGCAGCGGCCCAGGCACGCGACCTCGCGCGCATCCTGCGTGGACGCCGGTGCAGAGCCATGGGCGGAAGCGAACGCGCACGCCGTCCCGGTGCACGCGAGCCGCCGAGGGCCGTCGTGCAGGAGGTCGTAGAACGTGCGCACGCCGTCGACCCACGCGGCGTTCAGACCGCTGCGGGCGACCGCGGTCGCGGGGTCGGTTTCGCGCAGCAGGTCGACGACGCGCTCGGGATGAGTCGTCCCGGCGCGGCGCCGCGCCCACTCGAGCGGGTTCACGCAAGGCTCCGCTCGGCGGCGCGCACCGCGGCGCGCGCCGCGTCGACCGCGTCGGCGTTCACCGAGATCGAGTCGATGCCGAGCCGCACGAGAGCCGCGGCGAACTCCGGCCGGTTCGACGGCGCCTGCCCGCACAACG
>CAZOLL010000572.1:0-3073 GCA_964580365.1 uncultured Phycisphaeraceae bacterium | reverse complement strand
CGGCACCGAGCTCACGCTCTCGCGCAGCCACCGCGAGCAGGCGAGGAAGGCGCTCGGCGTGAAGTAGTCGCGCCGAGCGGCGCTCGATCAGCGGCCGGCTGGCTCGAAGGCCGCGTATCCCGCGCGCACGTCGAGGTTCGTGTCCGCGCTGTATTCGTGGTTCAT
Organism: uncultured Phycisphaeraceae bacterium; assembly: GCA_964580365.1. GTDB lineage: Bacteria > Planctomycetota > B15-G4 > B15-G4 > JADJEK01 > CAZBOK01. The sequence goes on along the minus strand of CAZOLL010000572.1, from coordinate 2,908 downwards.
GTCGATCCAGACCGTCACCGTGTGCCCCGTCGTCACGCGGAGCCCGGTGATGACGAGCTTCTTCCCTGCGTCCGTGATGCTCGCGCTCGTCCCCGGAATCACGTTGCCATCCTCGCCCCGTACATCGCCGCCTGTGATCGAAAGTCCTGTGTCGCTGCTGACGAGGTTCGATTCCACCCAACGGACCGTGTCCGAGCCGGGCTCGCCGTTGGTGAGTTCGAACCGAAAACCCTTGCGGCTCGGCGTCGAGGAGCCATCGAATCGCGCCGCAGTCCGAGCCTGGGTGACGGTTGTGCCGCCAAGAAACCCGTAGCGTTCCTGCGAGATGGCGGCGTCGGCAGAGAGGAACGCGACGCACGCTTTGGCAGCGGACGCACCTTCGAAAGAGTCGACTTGCGCGGCATACGTGACATCGCTTCCGGCTGGGAGCGGCTCCGCGAAGACGAAGGTCGCGATACGGTTTCGGCTCGACTGAAGCGCCGCTCGCTGCATGGGCTGCCCGAGTTCCGCGATCATCAGTTCGCGGACCGGCGAATTCCCGGTCGCGTTCGCGGCTTTCGAGCCATCGCCCGCTTCGAGCCACATCTGCACTCCCCCGATGCCGAGGATCTCCATGCGGTTGCGGATCGTGCCGCTCATCTCCGGATCGGGATCATCGGTGGCACCCAGACTCGACAGGAGCGGCGCGCAAGTACGGAAGTCAGCCTTCTTGACGCAGCCCGTCGGCCCGCACTCGAAGTCGAGGGGCGATCGTGGTGACTCGCCATCGATGACCCAGAATGCGGCGAGGAAGAAGAACAGCCCTGTATGGACGCCGGTGGCCCTCATCGAACTCGTCTCCCTTTCCCCCCGGAAGATCATCCAGGGCTCGAACGGATTCTCGGCCTCACCCGTCCGCGACCGGTACCTCGAACTCCTCGAACACCGAGCCCGGCAGCGCGGTGCGCAGTCGGTCGAGCGCGCGGCGGTACTTCTGGCTCACGGTGTTCGGCTTCATGCCGAGCACGAGGCCGATGTCCTCGACGGCGTTCTGCTCGATGCCGCGCAGGACGACGATCGCGCGATCGTCGTCGGGCAATGACTCGATCGCTTTGCGTACCGCGTCCTCGCGCTCGCGTCGCAGGAGGCCGGGCAGCGCGGCCGTGACGTCGGCGGGGAGCGCGGAGGCGTCCGGCTCCTCGTACTTCTGATTGAGGATGCGCTTCTGCAGGAGCGTGTTCACGCGATTGAGAAGCGTGGTGCCGAGGAACTTCACCACGACCGGCGTGATGCGCCCGCCCTGCGGGGTGAGACCGGTGAGGCGCGGCAACGTCCGCACCCAGACGTCCTGCACCAGATCCTCCGGATCGATCGCGCCTTTCAGCGAGCCGGTCAGCCGGTGCGCGGCCTGCGCGAGGAGCAGCGGCGAGAAGCGCGTCACGAGCCACTCGACGCTTTCCCGATCTCCGCCGATCGCGCGCCGCACGTGCAGCGTCGTCAGGACGTCTCGGTCTTCCAAACGGCCTCCAGTCGCGAAAGATTCTAAAGGGACGCGCTCCGCGCGGTGCTGGCGAGCGGAGGTCTCCGCGGTGATGATGTGCCGCCCGTCAGGAAGAGAGATCGACCGAATGCCCGACTCACCCGCGATCCGTTTCGCGTTCCTCGAGAAGTTCGCGCGCGACGCGAGCGAGGGCCGGACGCGTTCATTGGCCGAGTACCAGGCCTTGTTCCCCGGCCACGAGGACGTGATCGCGCGCGAGCACTCGCGCATCACGAGCGGCGTCGGCTCCGACGAGCCCTCGATTGTGGATGGCGGCGCGAGCGAGCGGTTCGCGGTGGGAGGTTCGATCGGTCCGTATCGCATCGAGCGCGAGCTCGGGCGCGGCGGCCAGGGCGCCGTGTACCTCGCGGAGGACACGCGGCTCAAGCGCTCGGTCGCGCTGAAGGTGCTCACCGCCGGCGCGGCGGGCTTCCTGCATTCGAAGAGCGAGCGCGAGCGGTTCCGGCGCGAGGTCGAGGTCTCGGCGCGCCTCGATCATCCGGGCATCTCGACGGTCTACGACGCGGGCGAGGCCGACGGGGTCGCGTGGGTGTCGATGCGCTACGTCCCGGGCGAAACGCTCGCGGCGCGGCTCGGGCGGCTGAAGGAGACCTCGACGACGCCGGCACGCGACGAAGTGCTCGCGCGACTGCGCATCATCGAGCGCGCCGCGCGCGCGCTCGACGCCGCGCATCAAGCCGGCGTCCTGCACCGCGACGTGAAGCCGAGCAACCTGATGCTGACGCCCGAGGACGATGTCGTCGTGCTCGACTTCGGGCTCGCGCGCGACCTCGACCCCGGCGCGATGCAGCTCACGCAGTCGGGCGACGTGTTCGGCACGCCGGCCTACATGTCGCCGGAGCACCTCGCGACCGACCGCGTGCGCTTCGACGCGCGCACCGACGTGTTCTCGCTCGGCGTCACGCTGTTCGAGTTCGTCACGTTGCGCCGGCCGTTCGACGCGCCGACGCGGCAAGGGATGTTCCGCGCGCTGCTCACCGAAGACCCGCCGCGCGTCTCGTCGCTCGTGACGACGGCGCCGAAGGACCTCGACGTGGTGGTCGCGACGGCGCTCGCGAAGGATCGCGGTCGCCGATACGCGAGCGCCGCCGCGTTCGCGGACGACCTGCTCGCGGTGATCGAGTCGCGCCCGATCGCTGCGCGCCGCCCGTCCTTGGTCGAGCGCGCGGTCCTGTGGTCGCGGCGCGAGCCGAAGCTCGCCGTTCTTCTGCTCGGGCTCGTGCTCGCGTTGATCGGCGCCGCAGGCGCGGTCGGCTACGTCGTCGCGAGCGCGCGCGGGCGCGCCCCCGGGCGCCCCCACGGGCGCCGCCCCGGGGGCGACCCCCCCCCCGCCCACCCGGGGGGCGGGGGCCACAAGCCCGCGGCGCT
>CAZOLL010000571.1:0-3075 GCA_964580365.1 uncultured Phycisphaeraceae bacterium | reverse complement strand
CGCTCACTTGTGCGTGAGCAGCACCGTCATCCGCTTGCCTTCGAACTTCGCCGGTCGTTCGATCTTCGCGACGTCCGCGAGCTCGCCGACGATGCGGTCCATCACTTCCTTGCCGACCTCCGTGTGCGCCAACTCGCGCCCGCGGAACTGCATGTTGATCTGGACCTTGTGACCTTCCTTCAGGAAGCCGCGCGCCTGGTTCACCTTCAACTCGGCGTCGTGCTTGTCGATCTTGGGGCGCACGCGGATCTCTTTCAGCTGAACCGTGTGCGTCTTCTTCTTCGCCTCGTGTTCCTTCTTCTTCAGCGTGTACCGGAACTTGCCATAGTCCATCACCTTGCACACGGGAGGACGCGCGTCCGGCGCGACTTCGACCAGATCCTGACCGCGCTCTCGGGCCAGCGCCATCGCCTCTTCGATCGAAAGGATTCCGACCTGCTCGCCCTTGTCGTCGATCACCCGCACCTGGCGGATCTTGATCTGCTCGTTCACGCGGTACTGAAGCAGGCTCGTGGTTCGCCCTCCCGATGTTCGGCCGCGACGCGCTCAGTCGCGCGGGGCCGATTCGACTGATCCGGACACGATCCCGACGGACCGACGCGGCACGTGCCGTGTCGATGTCCCGTCGCTCGTGCAAGGAAGCGCGGGATCATACGGCCGCGAAGTTGCCGGAGCAAGCGCGGCCACGACTTGCGTCGTCAGGCCTTCTTCGGCGGCGGCGCGTCGAAGCGCAGCGCGAGGTCGCGCAGGTTCTTCTCCGGCGCTTCGGCCGGGGCGCCCGTCATGAGGCAGCTCGCCGACGCCGTCTTGGGGAAGGCGATCAGGTCACGGATGTTCGACCGTCCGAGCAGGAGTGCCAGCGTCCGTTCGAGTCCGATCCCGATCCCGGCGTGAGGAGGGGCGCCGTACTCGAACGCCTCGAGGAAGAACCCGAACCGCGCTCTCGCCTCTTCCTCACCGATTCCCAGGCAATCGAACACGCGCTGCTGCAGTTCGCGCTGGTGGATGCGGACGGAGCCCGACCCGAGCTCCCAGCCGTTCAGGACCAGGTCGTAGGCGCGCGCGGTCACCTTCCCCGGCTCCTTCACGAGCTGCCCGGGGTACTGCTCGAGCGGCGTCGTGAACGGATGATGCGCGGCGACGAAGCGCTGCTCCTCCTCGCTCCACTCGAACATCGGGAAGTCGACGATCCACGCGAACGCGAGACGGCCGTCCTTCGGGATCAGGTCGAGCCGTCGCGCGAGCTCGTTCCTCAGCTCGCCGAGGCTGCGGTGCGTCACGCTCGCCTTGTCGGCGACGACGAGCAACAGGTCGCCGCTCTCGAAGCCGAGCTCCTTGCCGAGACGCGCACGGTCGGTGAAGCGCGCGAGCGGGCCGGCCAACTCGCCCTTTTCGTCGGTCTTCAAGAACGCGAGGCCCTTCGCGCCGAATCCCGCGACGTGCGCGGTGAGCTCGTCGATCTCCTTGCGCGAAAGCTTCGCCGCGCCTCCCTTCACGACGATCCCGCGCGCGATGCCGCCGGCGTCGAGCACGCCGTCGATCACGCGGAAGCCCGCGCCCTTGTACAGCGGCGCGACGTCGGTGATCTCGAGCCCGAAGCGCAAGTCCGGTTTGTCGAGCCCGAACTTCTCGATCGCCTCGCGGTACGAAATGCGCCGGAACGGTGTCGCGACCTGCTTGCCGAACACCGACTCGATGGCCTCCGACATCACAGCTTCGATCGTCGCGAACACTTCTTCCTGTCCGCCGAACGACAACTCGAAGTCGAGCTGCGTGAACTCCGGCTGGCGGTCCGCGCGCAGGTCCTCGTCGCGCAGGCAGCGCGCGATCTGGAAGTACTTGTCCATGCCGCCGATCATCAGGAGTTGCTTGAACACCTGGGGCGACTGCGGCAGCGCGTAGACCTTGCCGGGATGCACGCGGCTCGGCACCAGGTACTCGCGCGAGCCCTCCGGCGTCATGCGGGTGAGCATCGGCGTCTCGATCTCGATGAACCCGCGTCCATCGAGCCCGCGCCGGATCGCGAGGAAGAACCGGTGCCGCAGCTCGAGCCCGGTGCGCACGCTGCCGCGCCGGATGTCGAGGTAGCGATACTTCAAGCGCAGCTCGTCGGAGACCGGAGCCTCGTCTTCGAGCGTGAAAGGCGGCGTCTTCGACGCGTTCAGGACCTCGAGCGACTTGACGACCAGTTCGACTTCGCCGGTCGGCCGATCGGCGTTCGCGGAGTCGCCAGGGCGCGCACGCACCACGCCGGTCACCGCGAGCACGTACTCCGGGCGCACCTCGCGCGCGCTCTCCAAGAGCGCCGCGCCCGTCTCGGCCGGGTCGACGACGACCTGCGTGACGCCGTAGCGGTCGCGGAGGTCGAGGAAGAGCAGCCCGCCGTGGTCTCGCACGACGTCGACCCAGCCGTTCAGCGTGACGGTCTGGCCCGCGTGCGAACGACGCAGGTCTCCGCAGGTGACGGTGCGCTTGGTGAAGCTCGACATTTCAGGTCCCCGGGGTTGCCGGAGCGGAGATCAGAGCGCGTTCGCGGCGCGAAGGCGAGCCATTGCCCGCCGCAGCGCGGATTCCGCGCGCGCGAAGTCGACGTCGGCGCTGCCCCGGCGCGCGAGACGCTCTTCGGCGCGCTGGCGCGCCGCCTTCGCCCGCGCGACGTCGATCTGGTCCGGCGTCTCGGCGCTGGAGACGATCACGCGCACCTGGTTCGAAGCGACTTCGAGGAACCCGTCCCCCACAGACAGCAAGCGCTTCTCGCCGCTCGTGGTCGTGTACGTCAGCACGCCGGCCTTCAGCGCGCTGACCAGGGGCGCGTGGTTCGGCAGGACGCCGACCATGCCGTCCTCCGCGGGCGCGACGAGCGAGCGCGCGTCCTGGTCGACCGGCGCGCGCTCCGGCGTGATCACCTCGAGGTGGAACGCGTGACTGGTTCCGGCGAGCGACTCCGCCATCTCAGGCCTTCGCCTTCATCGCTTCCGCGCGGGCGATCACGTCGTCGATCGAGCCGCACATGTAGAACGCCTGCTCCGGGATGTCGTCGCACTTGCCCTCGACGACCATCTTGAACGAGCGCAC
>CAZOLL010000570.1:0-3079 GCA_964580365.1 uncultured Phycisphaeraceae bacterium | reverse complement strand
GTGATCGCGTTCGACGAGAAGTTCCACGTCACCTTCAAGGTCGAGACGCACAACCATCCTTCCGCGATCGAACCGTACGGCGGCGCGGGCACCGGCATCGGCGGCGTGCTGCGCGACACGATGGGCACCGGCCTCGGCGCGCGACCGATCGCCTCGACCGACGTGTTCTGCTTCGGCCCGCCCGACCTCGCGCCCGATCGCGTGCCGAAAGGCGCGCTGCACCCGTTGCGCGTCCTGAAGGGCGTCGTCTCCGGCGTGCGCGACTACGGCAACCGCATGGGCATCCCGACGGTCAACGGCGCCGTGCTCTTCGACGCGCGCTACACCGCGAACCCCTTGGTGTTCTGCGGCAGCGTCGGCTTGCTGCCCGTCGATCGCGTGAACAAAGCCGCGCGCCCCGGCGACCTCGTCGTCGTCGTCGGCGGCCGCACCGGACGCGACGGCATCCACGGCGCCACGTTCTCGAGCCGCGAGCTGCACTCCGAGTCGGAGACGCTCGATTCCGGCGCCGTCCAGATCGGCAACGCGATCACCGAGAAGCGCGTGCTCGATGCGCTCTTGATCGCCCGCGACCAGAGCCTCTTCAGCACGGTGACCGATTGCGGCGCCGGCGGCTTGTCGTCCGCGGTCGGCGAGACCGCCGCGGATTGCGGCGCCGACGTCGACCTCGATCGCGTGCCGCTGAAGTACCCGGGCCTCACATACACCGAGACTTGGATCAGCGAGGCGCAGGAGCGCATGGTGCTCGCCGTGCCGCCGCAGCACCGCGAGCGCCTGCTGCAGTTGTTCGCCGACGAAGACGTCGAGGCGACGGTCATCGGCCGCTACACCGACACGAACCGCCTCGTGCTGCGCTGGAACGGCGCGGTCGTCGGCGACCTCGACTGTGGGTTCCTGCACGACGGGCTGCCGCGCGTCACGCGCAAGGCGACCGTCAAGCTGCCGTCCGCACCCGAGCCGAAGCTCGCGGCGCCCGCCGACCTCGGCGCCGCCCTCGAACGAGTGCTCGCGATGCCCGACGTCGCAAGCAAGGAGTGGATCGTCCGCCAGTACGACCACGAGGTGCAGGCCGGCACCGCGGTGAAGCCGTTCACCGGCCGCGGCCTGCGCTCGCCGTCCGACGCCGCCGTCGTGAAGCCGCGTCTCGACTCGAACAAGGGCATCGCGATCGGCTGCGGAGTCCATCCGTGGTCGGCGGACATCGATCCGTACGCGATGGGCCTGCTTGCCATCGACGAGGCCGTGCGCAACGTCATCGCGAGCGGCGCGCGCGCCGACCGCGTGGCGATCCTCGACAACTTCTGCTCCGGCAACTGCGAGCGGCCCGAGACGCTCGGCCAGGTCGTGCGCGTCGCCGAGGCCTGCCGCGACGCGGCGCTCGCGCTCGGCACGCCGTTCATTTCCGGCAAGGACTCGCTCAACAACGAGTACCGCGAGGCCGACGGCTCCCACGCGATCCCCACCACGCTGCTCGTGTCGTCCGTCGGTCTCGTCGACGACGTGCGCCGCGCGGTGACCACGCCGTTCAAGTCCGCGGGAAGCATCGTGATCGCGATCGGCGAGACGCGCGCGGAGCTCGGCGGCTCGCGCTGGTACGCGCTGAACGGCCAGCTCGGGCGCTCGGTGCCGCGCGTCGACCTCGCGCGCGCGAAGCGGACGTTTGCCGCGGTGTCGATGCTCGCCGCCGACGGCGTGCTGCGCGCGTGCCACGACCTCTCGGACGGCGGCCTCGCGGTCGCGCTCGCGGAGATGACGTTCGGCTCTGACTTCGGCGTCGAGCTGTCGCTGTCGAAGCTGCCACGCGCGGCCGGAGCGGGCGCCGCGCCCGTCGCGCCGGACGCGCCGCCGATCGAACGCGACGACGTGCTCCTCTTCTCGGAGTCGCCGACGCGATTCCTCGCGGAGATCGACGAGTCGGCGCTCGATCGCGTGCGCGGCGTTCTCGACGGCGTCCCGTGGGCGCCGGTCGGCCGCACGATCGCCGAGCGACGCGTGCGCGTGATCGGCCTCGCGGGCAGGCCCGTGATCGATCGCGGCGCGGACGACCTGCACCGCGCCTTCCGATCGACGCTCGACTTCGGCGCGCCGGCTCCGGATGCACGCGTCGCGGAGGCCGCCCGATGAAACCGAGAGTGCTGGTCCTGCGCGCCGCCGGAACGAACTGCGAAGCGGAGACGGCCCACGCATTCGAGCGCTTCGGCGCCCGCACCGAGACGATGCACGTCAACCGGCTGATCCGCAAGCCGGCCGCGGGTGCCGCGCCGACGCTCGCGGAGATCGACGCGCTCGCGCTGCCGGGCGGGTTCTCCTACGGCGACGACGTCGGCGCCGGCAAGGTGCTCGCGGTCGAGCTGCTTCTTCACCTGAAGGATCAGATCCTCGCGCTGGTCGACCGCGGCGGTCTCGTGCTGGGCATCTGCAACGGCTTCCAGACCCTCGTGAAGACGGGCGTGCTGCCCGGCATCTCCGCGCGCATCGGCGTGCAGGAAGCGACGCTCATCGACAACGACTCGAACCGCTACGAGGACCGCTGGGTCGTCCTCGAGTCGGTGTCGAAGCGCAGCGTCGTCCTCGAGCCCGGCATCCGCATCGAGGTGCCGGTTGCGCACGGCGAAGGGCGATACGTGCCGAAGGATGAAACCGTGCGGCGCGCGGTGCTCGCGAACGATCACGTCGCGTTCCGCTACGTCGCGCGCGATCCCGGTTCAGAGGGAAGCATCGCCGGCTACCCCGACAACCCGAACGGCTCGGTCGACGCGGTCGCCGGCCTCGTCGACACGTCGGGGCGCGTGCTCGGCCTGATGCCGCATCCGGAGCGCGCGCTGTTCACGGTGCTCCACCCCGATCGACACGGTGTCGCCGGCGCAGCGACCGACGACCTCGGCGACGGCGCGCGGATCTTCCAGAACGCCGTGCGTTACCTCGCGGGCTGAGGCGGCGAGGTCCCGAGCGCGAACTCGCTCATCAGCGCGAGGACGTTCCTTTCCGGGTCGCGGAAGAACGTCATCCACAGCTCGTGCGTCGGCATCTTCGCGACGAGGTGCGGCTCGTCGTCGAGATGCGCCAGCGCGGCGTCCTT
>CAZOLL010000569.1:0-3079 GCA_964580365.1 uncultured Phycisphaeraceae bacterium | reverse complement strand
AGAGGAACAGGAGCGCCGCGAGCGCTTGGTTCTGCGTCGACGCGGCGACGCCCCGGCGAACGGCGAGATCGTTCAGGAACGCGGTGACATGCTTCGCGCCGAGGCGCGCTGGGTCGCGCCGGCCGTGGAACTCGTGGTAGCGGCGCATCCAGTGCAGGTACGCCTCCTCGGTGCGCGGACTGAACCGCCGCAGTCGCATCGCGGCGCGGGCGCGGTCGGAAAGGCGCGGGATCGGAGTCGGATCCCGCACGAGCGCAGCGCCACCAAGCGGGCCAGTGATGCACGCGTCGCCGCCGCGGATCGTCGCGATCGACTCGCTACCGCTCCCCATTCGCGTCTCCACCGGCGCGGTCGGACTCATCGTCCGCGCGCGGCGAACCCTATTCCCGCGGGTTGCGGCCGTCAAGCTCGACACGGAGCCGGCGCGCCCATGAGCCTCGAACAGCGCCATCGCCCGCCGAGTACGATCCCCCCGTGCTCCTCACGACCACGCTCGTCGTCGCTGTCTCGCTCGCCACCTCCGACCGTTGGCGCGATCTCTTCGACGGCCACGACCTCTCCGGCTGGGATGTCCACAGCGGCACCGCGTCGTTCCACGTCGAGGCCGACGCAATCGTCGGGACAACCGTCGTCGGCTCCGGGAACACCTTCCTCTGCACACAGGACTCCTTCTCCGACTTCGAGCTCCAACTCGAATTCCTCGTCGACCCCGCTCTTAACTCCGGCGTCCAGCTCCGAAGCGAGGTCTTCCCCGAACCGCGCACGCTCTCCATCGACGGCAAAGACGTCGCGCTCCCCGCGGACCGCGTCCACGGTTACCAACTCGAGATCGACATGGACCCCGCGCGCAACCGCTGGTGGACCGGCGGCCTCTACGACGAAGCGCGGCGCGGCTGGCTCTGCCCCACCGGCGATGAAAAGGCCGCGACCGGCGCGGCGTTCACGACCCAGGGCAAGTCGCTCTCGAAGCCCTCCGAATGGAACTCGCTGCGCGTCGTCGCGCTCGGGCCCGAGATCCGCACGTGGCTCAACGGTTCGCCGCGCGCGCGCATCGTCGAGCGGCTCACGCCGCGTGGCCTCATCGCCCTCCAAGTCCACGGCATCGGCGACGACGCTTCGAAGGCCGGGCTCACCGTCCGGTTTCGCAAGATCCGCGTGCGCGAGTTCGACGCGCCGCGGCCGCTCCTCGGCAGTGACGGCAACGACGCCGACGTCAGCGCCTGGCGCAGCGCGCGCGGCGACGACTTTCCCTCGCACGGCTGGACGATCGCTGACGGCGTCCTCTCCGTCGTCGGCGCGGGCGGCGCCGAATCCACGGGCGGCGGCGACCTCCTCACGCGCGAGCGCTTCTCGAGCTTCGAGCTCTCCGTCGACTTCCGCCTCACTCCCGGAGCGAACAGCGGGATCAAGTACTTCGTCCAGCCCGACCTCCGCCCCATCGACGCCGCGGGCAAGCCGGCGGCGACCGGCTCGGCGATTGGCTGCGAGTTCCAGTTGCTCGACGACGAGCGCCACCCCGACGCGAAGCTCGGTCGCGACGGCAACCGCACGCTCTCCTCGCTCTACGACCTGATCCCCGCGGCCCCCGCGGCCCCGGACAAGCCGAGCCGCGCGATCGGCGAGTGGAACACGGCGCGCATCGTCGCGCGCGGCGCGCACGTCGAGCACTGGCTGAACGACGTCAAGGTGCTCGAGTACGAGCGCGGCTCGGACGCCTTCCGCGCGCTCGTCGCGCAGAGCAAGTACAAAGACATCTCCGGCTTCGGCGAGTGGCCGGACGGCCACATCCTTCTGCAGGACCACGGAGATCTCGTCTCGTTCCGAAACCTCCAGATCCGGAGGCTGCCCGACCCGTGAACCCGCGCCTCCACACTCGACGGAGCTTCCTCCAGGCCGCGGCGCGCGGCGGCGCGGCGCTGCTCGTGTTGCCGACTCTTTCCTGCCGCTCGGTTCGCGGGCCCGCGCGGCCGCGGCCGAACGGGCGCATTCAAGTCGCGCAGATCGGCTGCGGTCGGATGGGTCGCGGCGACATGGGCGCCGTGCTCGCGCAGCCGCTCGCGCGCGTCGTCGCGGTGTGCGTTCTCGACTCGATGCGCCTCGACGCGGGAAAGACGCTCGCCGAGGACTTCTATCGCAAGCGCGGCGAGTCGGGCGTCGTCGTGCGCGCCTTCCACGACCACCGCGAGCTCCTGCAGCAGGACGACATCGACGCGGTCGTCGTCAGCACGCCCGATCACTGGCACGCGCGCGTCGCGGTCGACGCGGCGCTCGCGGGCAAGCACGTCTACGTGCAGAAGCCGCTCGCGTACGACGTCGGCGAAGCGATCGCGCTCCGCCGCGTCGTCCGTACGACGGGCGTCGTCCTGCAGACCGGCTCGCAGCAGCGCTCCGAAGAGCCGTGGCCCGCGTTCCGCATCGCGGGCGCGCTGGTGCGCAACGGACGCATCGGACGCGTGAAGACGGTGCGCATCGGACTCGGCAAAGACTCGCCGAGCGGCGCGCGACCCGCGCCGATGCCCGTGCCGGCGAACCTCGACTACGAGCGCTGGCTCGGCACCGCGCCCGAGCAGCCCTACATGGAGCGGCGGGTGCATTCGCAGAACAGCCTCGACGGACGGCCGGGCTGGATCACGACCGAGGACTTCGGGCTCGGCATGATCACGAACTGGGGCGCGCACCACGTCGACATTGCGCAATGGGCGCTCGGCGCGGAGCACGGCGGACCGCGCGCGGTCGAGGCGCGCGCCGAGTTCATGCGCGACGATCTGTGGACCGTGCACCGGACGTATCACGTCGAGCTCGAGTACCCCGGCGGCGTCCGCGTGCTGCTCGACGACCAGTTCGAGGTCGGCATCCAGTTCGAGGGTGACGAGGGCACGCTCTTCTGCACTCGCAATGCGGCCACGGCGACGGCGAGCGACCCGGCGAAACCCGTGCCCGTTCCGGAAGACGCGCTGCGTGCGAGCGACGAACGCCTGCTCGCTCCTCTCAGCGACGACGCGACGCTTCTGCCGCCGAGGCCGCCGACGGCTCCGTCGTGACGCCGGTCAGACGAGCCCCGCGAACGGCAGCTCGCGCT
>CAZOLL010000568.1:0-3085 GCA_964580365.1 uncultured Phycisphaeraceae bacterium | reverse complement strand
CGCAGATCGGCTCGCTCATCGGCGTGCCGATGCAGCTCGACCCCGGCCCGTGGGAGTTCGAGTTGTCCGCGGACGGATTCGAGACCGAGATCGTGAAAGCCGTGCTCCCGGAATCGATCGCGACCGACGAGTACCGCGTTGGCGTCGCGCTGCGGAAGAAGCGATAGGTCGATCGTGCGAACGCCGCGCTCTTCCTTCGAGATGATGCACGCGGCCGCGCCGTTCGGCATCGGGCACGTGAAGCCGCGCCATTTCCGCGACATGCTGCGCGTGCTGTGGGCGAACCGCGACAACCTCCGCTACGCGTGGCGCGTCCTGACCCGCGGCGTGTGCGACGGCTGCGCGCTCGGCACGACGGGCTTGAAGGACTGGACGATCGAAGGCACGCACCTCTGCATGGTGCGACTCGAACTCCTGCGCCTGAACACGATGGGCGCGCTCGATCATTCGCGCCTCGCCGACGCGGCACAGCTGCGCGCGTCGAGCAGCAAAGAACTGCGCGCACTCGGACGGCTCGCATGGCCGATGCGACGGCGCGCCGGAGAGAAAGGCTTCACGCGCGCGACGTTCGAGGAGGCCTTTCGCGAGATCGGGCCGCGCTGGCGCGCGGCGCCTCCGGATCGCGTCGCGATGTACCTCACCAGCCGCGGCCTCACCAACGAGGTGTACTACGTCGCGCAAAAGGTCATGCGATTCCTCGGCTCGAACAACGTCGACAACTCCGCGCGCCTCTGCCATTCGCCGAGCACCGCGGGTCTGAAGAGCACGATCGGCGTCGCCGCGACGACCTGCTCCTACACCGACTGGTTCGACTCCGACCTGATCGTGTTCCTCGGCTCGAACCCCGCGAACGACCAGCCCGTCGCGATGAAGTACCTCGCGCGCGCGAAGAAGCGCGGCGCCCGCGTCGTCGTCGTGAACGCGTACCGCGAACCGGGAATGGAGCGGTACTGGGTCCCGAGCGACCCGGACTCCGCGTTGTTCGGCACGAAGATGGCCGACCGCTTCGTGATGGTGAAGGTCGGCGGCGACCTCGCGCTCTTGAACGCCGTGGCGCGCCGCCTCATCGAGCGCGGCGAGGTGAAGAAGGACTTCATCGAACAGGCGACCACGGGTTTCGACGCGCTCGACCGTTCGCTCGCCGCGACGTCGATGGACTCCTTGCTCGCGACGGCCGGCGTCGACTCCGCGGCGCTCGAGGAGTTCGTCGACGAGATCGCGCGCGCCGAGAAGATGGTGCTCGTCTGGTCGATGGGCATCACGCAGCACAAGAACGGCGCGGACACCGTGCGCGCGATCGCCAACCTCGGGCTCCTCCGCGAGGCGATCGGCCGGCCCGGCACGGGGCTGATGCCCATTCGCGGCCACTCCGGCGTGCAGGGCGGCGCGGAGATGGGCGCCTACGCGAGCGCGTTTCCCGGCGGCCTTCCGATCGACGCGACGAACGCGCGACGCTTCTCGCAGGAGTGGGGCTTCGACGTCCCGGACCGCCCCGGCTTGCCGACCGCAACGATGCTCGAGGCCGCGGGGCGCGGAGAGATCGACGCCTTGTGGTGCTCCGGCGGCAACTTCCTCGAAACGATGCCCGAGCCCGCCCGCATCGAGCGCGCGCTCGCGAGGATCCCGCTGCGGGTCCACTGCGACATCGTCGTCACCAGCCAGATGCTCGTCGACCCGGCGCCTGCCGCCGGCGCGGACGCGACGGTCTGGCTCCTGCCGGTGCGCACGCGGTACGAGCAGAAGGACGGCGGCACCGAGACGTCGACCGAGCGCCGCGTCATCTACTCGCCGCACGTCCCCGGCCACGACGTCGGCGACGCGCGCTCCGAGTGGGAGCTCCTGCTCGACCTCGCGCGGGCCGTCGACCCCGCGCGGTACTCCCGCGTGCACTTCGAGAGCGGAGCGGCGATTCGCGCCGACATCGCGCGCGCCGTGCCCGCCTATCGCGGCATCGAGACGCTGTCGAAGCAGGGCGACCAGTTCCAGTGGGGCGGTGCGCGCCTGTGCACCGACCGCGAGTTCCCGACCGCCGACGGCAAGGCGCACTTCGCGGTCGTGACAGCCGACGCACCCTCGGAGTCCTGCGCCGATGCGACGCCGCGCTTCGTGATCGCGACGCGACGCGGCAAGCAGTTCAACTCGATGGTGCAGGCCGACCGCGACCCGCTGACCGGCGCGATGCGCGACCACGTGTTCATCTCCCCGCGCGACGCGGCGCGGCTCGGGCTCTCGACCGACGACCCGATCGTGCTTCGAAGCTCGACCGGCGAATACCGTGGTCGCGCGTTCGTCGCGGAGGTCACCGACGGGACGTTGCAGGGCCATTGGCCCGAGGTGAACGGGTTGATCCGGAGCGGCGTCGTCGACGAGGACGGCGGCGTGCCGGACTACAACGCCGTGGTCACCGTCGAGCGGGCCGCACCGTGAGCGCGGCGGAGTCCGACATGACCCGGAGCGCGCCCGTCACGCGCGTCGAGCCGAACGCGCGCGCGGAGTCGAGCGATCGGGTCGCCGTGGAGGAGCCGCTCGAGGTCCGCGTCGGCGGCAAGACGCTGCTCGTCACGATGCGCACGCCGGGCCACGACCTCGACCTCGTGCGCGGCATGTTGTTCACCGACGGCTTCGTGCACCGCGCGTCCGACATCACCGCGATCGCGCACTGCGACGACGTCGCGCCCGGCGCGGAACGATCTCGCGGCAACGTGGTGAACGTCGAGCTGCGCCCCGGCCTCGCGATCGACCCGGGACGCGCGCGCGCCGCGCTCGTCACCGCCGCGTGCGGCGTGTGCGGCGCCGCGGCGCTGGAGTCGCTGCGCCGCGACGCGCCGCGCGTCGCGGGCGGGCCGAAGGTGTCGTCCTCGATCATCACGTCGCTTCCCGAGCGCATGCGCGCCGGGCAGGCGACGTTCTCCGCGACCGGCGGCCTGCACGCCGCGGCGTTGTTCGACGAGAGCGGTCGACTCCTGTGCCTGCGGGAGGACGTCGGCCGCCACAACGCCGTCGACAAGGTGATCGGCGACGCTTCGAAATTCGATCTCTTGCCGTTGTCGCGCGCGATCCTCCTCGTCTCCGGCCGCGCGGGGTT
>CAZOLL010000567.1:0-3087 GCA_964580365.1 uncultured Phycisphaeraceae bacterium | reverse complement strand
TGTTCCTGTCGCGCGTGTTCCAGAAGCTCCTGCTCAACTTCACGTGGTGGGTGAACCGCAAGGACTCGACCGGCAAGAACGTGTTCACCGGCGGCTTCCTCGGCCTCGACAACATCGGCGTGTTCGACCGCAGCAAGCCGTTCCCCGGCGGCGGCACGCTGCAGCAGGCCGACGCGACGGCGTGGATGGCGTTCTACTGCGTGACGATGCTCGCGATCGCGCTCGAGCTCGCGCGCGAGGACCCGGCAGCGGAGGACCTCGCGTCGAAGTTCTTCGAGCACTTCGTCGCGATTGCCGACGCGATGAACCACCTCGACGGCACCGGCCTCTGGGACCCGGTCGACGGCTTCTACTACGACCACCTGCAGATGCACGGGACGGCGCGGCCGCTCAAGGCGCGCTCGATGGTCGGAATCATCCCTCTGTTCGCCGTCGCCGTGATCGATCAGTCGATCCTCGACCGCTTGCCCGGCTTCGCGAAGCGCATGGACTGGTTCCTCGAGAACCGGAAGGACGTCCGGCAACTGGTGACCGCCGCGACCGCAGGCGCAGACGGATCCGCGCGCCGCCTGCTCGCGATCCCCTCGCGCGACCAGCTCGCGTCGGTCCTGCGCTACGTGCTCGACGAGGACGAGTTCCTCTCGCCATACGGCGTGCGGTCGCTGTCGAAGGTGCACGCGAAGGAGCCGTACCGCTTCGAGCTGGACGGCCACGAGGCGCGCGTGAACTACGTGCCCGCGGAATCCGACTCCGGCTTGTTCGGAGGCAACTCCAACTGGCGCGGCCCGGTGTGGATGCCGGTCAACTTTCTCCTGATCGAGGCGCTGGAGCGGTACCACCACTTCTACGGCGACTCGTTCACCGTCGAATGCCCCGCCGGCTCCGGGCGGCGGATGAACCTGCTGCAGGTATCGCGCGAGATCGCGTCGCGCCTCACGCGCCTCTTCGTGCCGGACGCGGACGGCAAGAGGCCGTGCCACGGCGACGATCCGCACGCGCGCGACCTGCTCACGTTCCACGAGTACTTCGACGGCGACACGGGACGCGGGTGCGGCGCCCGCTTCCAGGGTTGGACCACGTTGGTCACCGAGCTGTTCCGCGACGCGGCGCTCCGACGCGTCGGGAGCTGAGCGCGCGGCGACTCCTTCCCTCGACCGGCGGCGTGCTGTGGACTGCGCGCGTGAGAGACGACCAGAACCGCCGACGCAACTCGGGCAAGACCCGCGCACCGCGCGCCGAATGCCCCCACTTCGGACCGTGCGGCGGCTGCTCGCTCCTCGACCTCGACTACCGCGAAGAGGTCTTGCTCAAGTCCGAGGCGTTCGCGCGGATGGCCGCTGGATCACCCGCGATGGCGCACGCGGTAGTCCTCCCTCTGCTCGCTGCGCAGTCGCCGCGGCACTACCGCACCGCGCTGAAGGTCCCGTTCGCTCGCGGCAAGCGCGGCGTCGTCGCCGGCTTCTTCGAGCGCGGCTCGCACAAGATCGTCGACCTCGAGACCTGCGCGATCCAGGACCCGCGGCTCACCCGCGTGTTGCTCGACGCGAAGGAGATCGCCCGTCGACTCGACGTGTCGATCTACGACGAGCGCCGCCACGTCGGCCTCCTGCGCCACCTGGTCGCGCGCGTCGGCCCCGGCAGCGGCGAGATCCTCGTCGGTCTTGTCGTGCGCGAGGGCGGAACGCCGGCGATCGCGGCGCTCGCGCGCGAGCTTTTCGCGCGCGGGGCGGAGCACGGCGTCGTCGGCGTGCGCGAGAACGGGAACACCCCGCGCACCAACGCCGTGCTCGGACGTGAAAGCCGAGTGCTCCAGGGCAAGGACGTGCTGGTCGAGTCGCAGGACGGGCTCGTGTTGCGCACTTCGCTCAAGTCGTTCGCGCAGGTGAACGCGGCGCAGGCGTCGGTCTTGTTCGCGGAGGTGGCGCGGATGCTCGCGCCCCTCGAGGGCAAGCGCATCGCCGACGTGTACTCGGGCTACGGCCCGATCGCGCTGCGCCTCGCGCGGGAAGGCGCGCAGGTGACGGCGATCGAGCGCAACGCCGACGCCGTCGAGGAGGGGAAGCGAGCGGCCGAGGAGAACGGGCTCGCGCAGCGCGTGACGTTCATCGCCGGCGACGCGGAGCACGGGCTGTCGCGGCTCGACGCCGACGGGCTCGACGCGATCGTCGTCGACCCGCCGCGCCGAGGCCTCGCGCCCGGGATGATCACGACGCTGAAGTCGCTCGCCGCGCCGGCGCTCGTCTACGTCTCGTGCGACCCGAACTCGCTCGCGCGCGACCTGGAGGCGCTCGCGGACGCGTTCGCCGTCCGCGCGCTGCGGCCCGTCGACCTGTTCCCGCGCACCGAGCACATCGAGACGATCGCGCTGCTCTCGCGCGCGTGACGGGAGCGGTCAGCGCAGCCAGAACGCGTCGGCGGCGCTGCCGCCAACGACGATCGCCGTCGAATACGGCGGCGCCGACGCCAGCGTGCGTACCCTGCCGGCGCCGTCCGACGCGGTCCACAACAGGCGCGAGAAGCGCGAGAAGCCGAGGTCGCGCACGCCGCTTTCGGGCACCGCTCCCGCGATCGTCGCGGCTCCCGTGCCGAAGCGGACCACGACCGGGAACTCGACACCCGCACCGAGCGACGCGCGGAGTGCGCCGATCGAACCGTTCGCGTCGACCGCGAGCGAATCGAGCGCGACGCCGGCCGGGACGACGATCACCGCTTCGAGTGCGGCGCCGGGGACGCCCCACGCGAGCGTGGCGCCGCCCGCCGCGGACGCCGCGAGCAGCGCGAGGCCGCCGCCCGCGCGCGTCGCGGCCGTGATGCTCGGCGGCGCGGAGAGGCCGGTGAACGCGACGCTCGCGGTCGCGCCGTTCGCGACGTCGAGGAGCGCGAAGCCCTGCCCCGCCGTCGTGCGATCGTCGACGATCAGCCGCCGCACACCGTGCGTGCGCGTCGACGCGACGTCGACAGTCAGTGTTGGTCGCTCGACCGAGCGCGCAGCAGACGCGCGTCGACCGGACGATCGCTCGCGCTCGTGCTGCCGTCGCCGCGTCACGACGAGCGCGCGCGCGCGCGCCGTGACGCGCACGCAGCCAG
>CAZOLL010000566.1:0-3090 GCA_964580365.1 uncultured Phycisphaeraceae bacterium | reverse complement strand
TGCTGCAGGCGATCCTCTTCTTCCCGCTCCTGCCCCTGCAGCTCGCGCTCGAGATCGTCTCCCGTGCGATCCTCGCCGTCGCGGCGATCGTCCTGTTCGCCATCGGCGCGCTCGCGCGCGCGATCTGGTGGGTGCTCTCGCTGCTCGCGACGCCCATTCGCGTCGTGTTCGACTTCTGCTTCGATCGCCTCGCGGCCGCCTACCCGCGGCTCTTGCGCGTGTGCATCCGCTCGCCGTTCGCGGCCGTCGCGACGATCCTCGTGCTCGGCTCCGGTGCGGCGCTGTGCTTCTCGCTCTACCCGCAGCTCGGCACCGAGATGCTCCCCGCGGTGCACCAGGGAGAAGTCACGGTGCACTGCTACCTGCCGGTCGGCACTCCGGTCGAGCGGTCGGCGCAGATGCTGCTCCCGATCGAGAAGTCGATCCGCGCGCTCCCGGAGGTGGAGCACGTCGCGTCCGCGGTCGGCATCGGACGCGACGAGATCGCCGATCCGGACGAAGGCAGCCATTCGGCGCGAATGCTCGTGAAGCTCGCCGCCGGCGACGATCCGGCGCGCGTCGAGGCGCGCGTGGTCGCGCGCATCCGTGGCGAACTCGAGCGGCGGCCGGAGCTCTCCGCCTTTCGCTTCTCTCGGCCGACCCTGTTCTCGATCAAGGCGCCGCTCGAGATCCAGGCGAAGGGCAACGACCTCGACGCGCTGCGCGAGGCAGCCGCGGAGATCGCGCAGGAGATGCGCGGCATTTCCGGCGTGAACGACGTGCGCTCGACGGTCACGCCCGGCAGCCCGGAGGTCCGGCTCACGTTCGACCGCGAGAAGCTGCGCCGCTACGGCCTCGACATCGAAGCGATCGCGAACCGCGTGCGCGCGCAGGTGCAGGGCGTCGTGTCGACGCGCTTCGCCGACGGCGACCGGCGCGTCGACGTGCGCGTGCTGGCGGACGTCGACACCGTGGAGAAGCTGTTCGACGTGACCGTGAACCGCGGCCGCGCGATGGATCTTTCGGACACGCTCGATCGTGGACGCGCCGGCGGCGGCGAGACCACCGGCCGCGGCACCGCGGCGATCCAGGACCGCACGTTGTTCCCCGGACTGCAGGTCGACCTCGCCGGCGGCGCGCCGATCCCGCTGCGCAGCGTCGCGGACGTGTCGCTGGTCGAAGGTCCCTCGGAGATCCGGCGCCTTCGCGGACAGCGCGCGGCGCTCGTGACCGCGAGCGCGACGCGTCTCGACGTCGGCGGGATCGTGAAGGACCTCGAGCGCGTCGCCTCGCGCGTCGAGAGCCGGCACGAGGACCTGGTGTGCGCGGTCGGCGGCCAGGGTGCGGAGATGGGCGACGCGCTCGGCACGATGCGGCTCGCGCTCTACCTCGCGGTGTTCCTCGTCTACCTCGTGATGGCGTCGCAGTTCGAGTCGATCGTGCAGCCGCTCATCATCCTCTTGTCGGTGCCGCTCGCGCTCGCCGGCGCGGTCCTCGGGCTGTGGAAGACCGGCACGCCGATCTCGGTCGTCGTCGTCATCGGCGTGATCGTGCTCGCGGGCATCGTCGTCAGCAACGCGATCGTCCTGCTCGACTACACGAACCAGCTCCGCGCGCGCGGGCGCTCGACCGTCGACGCGCTGGTCGACGCCGCACGGGCGCGCCTCCGTCCGATCCTGATGACGAAGCTCACGACGATCTTCGGCCTGTTGCCGCTGACCGGAGTGTTCGAGCGGATGGGCGGCCTCGAGAAGTACACGGGCACGCTGCTCAAGGGTTCCGAACTCGAAGCGCCGATGGCGGTGACGGTGATCGGCGGCCTCTCGCTCGCGACGCTGCTCACGCTGCTCGTGATCCCCGCGGTCTACCGCCTGGTCGTCGGCGAGCGCGGCGCGATTCCGCCGGCGGCGACCGGCGTTTCCGAGCCGCACGAGACGGCCTGAAAAGGCCGCGCGCGGCGCCGACCGAGGTCGGGCGCCGCGCGCGTCTTCGTTCGGTGGTGGATGGCACCGGAGTCGAACCGGCGACCTCTACGTTGCGAACGTAGCGCTCTCCCAGCTGAGCTAGCCACCCACGCTTGAGAAGCGCGGAATGCTACCGGGGCCCCCGGAGCGAATCCAGCCGCGACCCACGATCCGGAATTCAGTGCGCCGCGTGCTCGATCATGGTCTTCGCCGTCATCTCGGCGGGCTGCGCGAGATCCATCAAGTCGAGCAGCGTCGGCGACACGTCGGCGAGGATCCCGCCCTCGCGCAACTTCGCGCCCTTTGTCTTGTTCCCCACCAAGATGAACGGCACCGGGTTGGTCGTGTGCGCGGTGTGCGGGCAGTCGTTCTCCTCGTCCCACATCACCTCGCAGTTACCGTGATCGGCGGTGACGATCACGGAGCCGTTCTTCGCGAGGATCGCGGGGACGATCTTCGACAGCGACTCGTCGACCGCGGTGACCGCGCGGATCGCGGCGTCGAGCTTGCCCGTGTGGCCGACCATGTCGGGGTTCGCGAGGTTGAGGACGATCAACTGGTGCGTGCCGCGCGCGATCTCGACCAATAAACGCGACGTCACCTCGGGCGCGCTCATCTCCGGACGCAGGTCGTAGGTCGCGACCTTCGGCGACGGCACCAGGATGCGATCCTCGCCCGCGCGCTCCGCCTCGACGCCGCCGCTGAAGAAGTACGTGACGTGCGCGTACTTCTCGGTCTCCGCGATCCGCAGTTGGCGCAGCCCCGCGTCGGCCACGACGTCCGCGAGGATCCGGTCGAGCGACTGCGGCGGGAACACTTCGTCGATGCCGAGCGACGGGAAGTCGGCGCGATAGCGCGTCATCGAGACGAGCTTGATCCGCGGACGCCGCGCGGGGAGCGCGAACGCGCTGAACCCGGGATCCACGAGCGAGAGCGAGATCTCTCGCGCGCGGTCCGCGCGGAAGTTGAAGAAGACGACCGCGTCGCCGTCCTGGATGCGACCGCTGCCGTGGCGATCGTCCCCCACGACCCCGAGCGCACCATCCAAGACCGCGTGCGCGAGCTCCGCGCCGAGGGCCTCTCGCTCCGCGCCATCGTGAACACGCTCGCTGAGGAGGCCCTCGCCAGCCGCAGCGGCAAGCCCCTG
>CAZOLL010000565.1:0-3092 GCA_964580365.1 uncultured Phycisphaeraceae bacterium | reverse complement strand
CTAGTTGATCCCTCAGGACTTACTCCGGAAGGCTACCCCGACAACGTGAATGGAGTTCCAATCACCTGGGAGGACCCGGAGGTGCATGAGGACCCAGCGACCGCTTGGAGCGCCAGAGCCGCAGCGAACGCCGCGGGCGGACTCACCGGCACCAGTGGTTGGTATGGCGAGACGTCGGTGACTGACTGGACTGAGAGCTGGAAAGAGGTCTTTGCACAAACGTATCCAGACAGTGCGGTTCCTTGGGGGGCCGGCCGGCACGCGGAGCCCGACGAACCTGGGACGACGTTCGCGGCTACGTGGGGCGCGCACGTGCACGTGGAGGGCACATTCACGATCACCAAGATCAAGATCCGACGCATTGCACTGAGAGTAACAAGTGGTACGCCGGGAGAAGTCAAGGCCGCGGAGAACTGGAACATTGGAGTCTTGGCGCACGAGTACTTCCATGCGATCGACTTCGCCTGGAACAAGAAGCAACTCACATTCACAGGTTGCGGCGTGTCGAGCGGCAAGAGCAGCGCGAAGGCGGCGAAGGAAGACGCGACCACAACGGCCAAGAGCGCTGCAAGGCAGCAGTGGGCAAGCGCCGTCGTGGATTCCGGCAACATGTTGTTCTTCAACTCTGTGATGACCAGGAACCCAGATGGCACAACCAACGTGTACTTCGCCGCTGGCCCGCACAGCAGGTGACGCGGAACTCGCCGCATGCCAACGCCCGATAGGAACGCAGTGCGTGACTTGATGGAGTCGAATGAGCTCCGTGCATCGGCAGCAGGGTGCAGGCCTGCTCCGAGGATCATCTGGGCCTGCTTGCTGTTAGCCCGCTTCTCTCACGAAAGCTGAAACGAAATCGGGCTGCGGCGCGTCTAAGTGTTCGTACGACCAAGTACTTACACTGACGGAGGCACACAGCCCGATGCGTGCAGAGTGTATCTCGAAGGGGACCCTGTTCACGGATATCGCGGGGCGCGACGCCGTCGTTCGCTTCGACGCGGGCGACGTCACGAGTGACGGCGGGGTGCTGCTGCTCGAGCGCGCCGACCGACGCATCGACCTGACGCGGCGGTTCGCGCAGTGCTTCCGCGATCACCGCAATCCGGTGCGCGTCGAGCACACCGTGCGGCAGCTCGTCACGCAGCGCGTGTTCGGGCTGTGCCTGGGCTACGAGGACGTGTCCGACCACGACCTGATCGGGAAGGACCCGCTGCTCGCCGCGGCGTGCGGCCGCGGCCAAGGCTCGCTCGCGGGCAAGAGCACGCTGTCGCGCCTGGAGATGACGAAGAAGGGCGCCACGTCGGCGTCGCGGTACGAGAAGGTCGAGCTCGTCGAGGAGCGGGTGGACCAGCTCCTCGCGGACGTCTACATGGACGCGATGGGGCCCGCGGACCCGGGCCTGATCGTGATCGACGTGGACGCCTCCGACGTGCCGCTGCACGGGCGTCAGGAGGGGCGCTTCTTCCACGGCTACTACGACGAGCACTGCTACCTGCCGCTCTACGCCTTCGCGGGCGAACACCTGTTGCTCGCGCGTCTGCGGACCGCTGACCGGGACGCGGCGAAGGGCGTGGTGGATGAGCTGAAGGCGATCGTCGCGCGACTCAGGCAGCGGTGGTCTCGCGCGCGGATCTTGGTCCGCGGCGACTCGGGCTTCTGCCGCGAGGAGCTGATGGCGTGGTGCGAGGCGGCGGGCCACTTCTACGTCGTGGGTCTGGCGCGCAACGCGCGGCTCGAAGAGAAGGTCGCCGACGCGCTCGCCGAAGCGACGGCGCTGCACGAGGAGTCGAAGAAGGCGGAGCGGGTCTTCCGCGACTTCGACTGGACCACCTTGGACACGTGGAGTCGCGAGCGCCGCGTGGTCGCGAAGGCCGAGCACCTGGTCGGCGGCAAGCAGAACCCGCGCTTCGTGGTCACCAACCTCTCGCGGAACAGCTGGAGCGCGCGGCGCCTGTACGAGGACCTCTACTGCGCCCGCGGCGAGGCCGAGAATCGGATCAAGGAGCAGCAGCTCGGTCTCTTCGCGACGCGACTGTCGACGCCGACCTTCCAAGGCAACACGGTGCGGACCGCGATGTCGGCCATGGCGTACGTCCTGACGTGCGCGCTGCGGCGGATCGGCCTCACCGGCACCGAGATGGAGAACGCGCAGGCCGACACGATCCGGCTGCGACTGCTGAAGGTCGGCGCCCTCGTCCGCATGACGACGCGGAAGATCTGGGTGTCGATGTCGTCGTCCTGGCCCGGGAAGGAGGTCTTCACCGCCTGCGCGAAGCGATTG
Source organism: uncultured Phycisphaeraceae bacterium (assembly GCA_964580365.1). Lineage (GTDB taxonomy): Bacteria > Planctomycetota > B15-G4 > B15-G4 > JADJEK01 > CAZBOK01. The sequence continues at coordinate 814 of CAZOLL010000565.1, read as the reverse complement.
ACCGCGGCAGCAGCCGTCACATGACGCCATCCCGACCCATCCGCGACGTGCGCGTCCGGCCTACGGTCTGAACACCGCGGGATTGGACCGCCGAATCCGCCCAACGAAAGCGCCGAAAGCCACGCGCGCACGTCTCCGAGACCGCGAAAGCCCGCTCGCGCGACCCGCCGACGTCCGGCGAATGCGAGATCGACACCGGTCGTGAGAGAAGCGGGTTAGCCGCATTCGGGGGTCGAGATGTCCGCGAAGCACCCCAAACGCGAGGATCGACCCGGTGTCGATCGGGTCGGTCGAACCGCGCTGCACTACGCGGTCGCCGATCACGATGCCGAGCTCGTACGCGCGCTGCTTGCGGAGGGGGCGGATCCCGCTGCGACCGACGACGACGGCTGGACACCGCTTCACTTCGCCGCCCAGGAGAACGCAGCCGAGGTTGCTGAACTCCTCCTCGACGCGGGCGCTCCAGTGAACGCCCGCGATGTCCACGGCAACTCCCCGCTGCACAGGGCCGTGTTCAACTCGCAAGCGTGCGGAGACCTCATCGGGCTTCTGCGTGCGCGAGGAGCCGATCCGTACGCCACCAACAACTACCGTGTCTCACCAGTCTCGCTGGCGCGGATGATCGGGAACTTCGACGTCCGTCGGTTCTTCCAGGATCTCCCTGATGCAGTCAGCGGCTAACCAGCCGCTGCATCCGACGAGCGGCGGGTTCCCGTCCTCCGAGGGCGGTACACTCTTGGCGCCGCTCGCGGCTGAGCGGCCACGTTAGGCCGATTTCAGCTCGAAGGACAGCCCTTGATGGCCGAGTTAGCGG
>CAZOLL010000564.1:0-3094 GCA_964580365.1 uncultured Phycisphaeraceae bacterium | reverse complement strand
CGCCGCGCGCGCGGTCGCGAGCGTCACGTCCTGGCCGCGTAAGGCCTGGAGCACGAGCTCGCGAATCCGCGACTCGAAGCCCCGCTCTCCTTCTTCGTCGTCGAGCTCCGCGGCCTCCAGGAGGGCCTCGATGTCTCCGACCGTGTGCGCGATGACCTGAAGCTTCTCGAGGAGAGTGCCGACGATGTGCTGCTCGAAGGATCCGGCGAGCACGAGATTCGCGACGATCACGTGAGCGTGCTTCGACCCGAGCCGCTGCACGCGACCGATGCGCTGCTCGACCTTCATCGGGTTCCACGGCAGGTCATAGTTCACGACGATGTTGCCGGACTGCAGGTTGACACCCTCGGCGCCCGAGTCGGTCGACACGATCACGTGGTACCGGGGCGGCTCGGCGCGGAAGCCCTCGATCGCCTCCTGCCGCCCGCGCGGATTCTCGCCTTCGATCAAGCCGACGCGGACTCCCCGCGCGCGCAAGTACTCCGCGATCGCACGCTGGGTTTCCCGCCGCGTCGTGAACACGACCAGGCGCCAATCCGCCGGGCGCGATTCCTGCAGGCGACTGACGAACTGACCGATTCGATCGAGCTTGGCCGTGATCCCCGGTCGGTCCGCGATGCGGCGCGCTTCCTGCGCCGCTGATTGCGGGATCGTCCCGTTCTTCGCCATGTTCTCGAGTTGAGCGGCGAGCGCTTCCGGGCTGCTCACCGACGCTTGGAGGATCGACGTCTGCGCCAATGCGTTCAGCCGACTGACGACGCCCCTGACGAGCTCGAGCGTCGCGACGTCCTTCTCCGTCGGTCGCACCGCTCGCGTCTCGACCTCTCGCTTCGGGAACTCGAGGTCGGAATCGTCGCGGCGAGTCCGCACGATGTACTGGCGCAGGATGCCGCGAAACTCCTCCGCGTACTTCGGCTGGAGCTTCCGCGCGCGGCCGAAGCGATCCGGCACGATGTACCGGTGCGAGAACTCGTCCGGCTCCCCCAGCGGGTTCTTGTGACCGCGGGCGACCGTAAGGCAATCGATGAGCGAGTAGATGTCCCACAGCCGGTTCTGGATCGGCGTTGCCGTCAGCATCAGGACGTATCGAAAGCGGCGCTCCGCGAGCGCACTCCGGACCTCGCGCGCGAGCAACGGAGGGCTCTCCACGCCGTGGAGATTGCGAAGGCGGTGCGCCTCATCGAGCACGGCCATCTCGAACGCGTCCTTCCGCATGCGGCCCAGTCGCGCCCGGGCCGTCTCGTAGGTCGTGATGACGACCGCCGCGTCGCTCGGCCGGCTGATCTCCGCGTCGAGCCCATCGCTCTTCACGTCGCGCGCCGAGATGCCGAACTTCGATTCCAGCTCCTCGCGCCATTGAGGCAGCAGGATCGAAGGGGCGAGCACCAGCACGCGGCGAACCCGCCGCCGTGCGAGCAGCTCGGCGATGATCAACCCTGCGCTGATCGTCTTGCCGAGCCCCACGTCGTCCGCGATCAGCGTGACCGGGAGACGCCGGCAGAACGTGAAGAGGTTGCGCACTTGGTGCGCGAACGGCTCGACCCTCCCCTTCCAATCGACGCGCGACTTCACGTCCTCGGCGGATTGGATGACGATCGGCTCCGCGAGGCTCCACTCGAGCGCAACGCGGTGCAGGTTGTAGTGCTCGCGGGATGCGGCGCGGCGGAGTGGCGGAAGGCGGACGCGGATGTCGAACGGCGCGGAGCCCGTTGAGGGTTGCTCGCTTGGGATGGCCGCGCGATCGTTCACCCTAGGTGAGCCTCAGGTCGAACCACCGGCAAGGTCTTCGCCCTGCCACGCCGCGGCCGCAGAGCGGACCGCGGGATCCGGGTGGTTTCGCGCGGCGACAATCGCGCGAGCGATTCCGTCGTGATCCTCCAAGCGCGAGGTGAGAAACGCGCGCGCATCTTTTCGAATCGACGGCGACAGATCGCTCAGCAGGGTCAACGCGCGCGGAACGACGACGTCGAATGACATCCCGCCGGCCCGGAGTTCTGCAAACGCTCGCCGGCGGACGTTCCAATCGCGGCTCGTCAGCGCGTCATCGAGAATCGAAAGCGTCTCCGGCGACGATTCCGCGCCAACGACGGAACGCCGCTGTGCAGCGTTCGATCCCTCGGACCGCAACTCCTCTCGCGCGGCCTCCGAGACGACATCGAGCGCCGCCGACCCGCAAGCCGTGCAACGCGCGATGAACCGACGCACGCGCTCGGTCCAGTGCACGAACTGCTCGTGACCGCACGTGGCGCATCTGAACTTTCGCTTTCCGCGTTTTCCGCCGGCCATTGTCACGTGCTCCGTGTTGCGAAGAACTCGGCGACCTCGAGGCGCCTCACGAATTCCCGCTCCGCGCCGGCGGACCGGGCCACAGCTTCAGCGCCAACTCGAACAGGCGGTCCGAGCGCGCCGCGATCGACTCCTCGTTCCACGTCGAGAAGCGATGCAGCTCCTGATTCAGCGAAAGGAGCGAGTGGCTCATCAGCTCCGGCCGCTTCTCTTCCCACGCCGCGTTCGACGCCGCCGAGTTCAACGCCTGCGTGACGATCGTCAGGTTGCCGATGGTCTGGAGCAGCTCGTTCCGCCGCCGCGTCGCCACAGCGCGCGCGTCGGAGGGATCGACTTGGGTGAGCTCCTCCTCGCCGAGTCCCCGGGCCCCCGACGGAAGCGGCCAGTGCTCGCGCCACTGCTGCGGAAGGATGTGCTCCACCGTCAGCGGCCCATCGATGATCACTCGCTCGCTGCGCGCCCCGATGCTCGCGTCGCTGATGCGCTTCAGCACGTGGACCAGACTCGCGTTGTTCAGAGTGACGTATGCCGGCGCGCCGCGCCATGCGTCGCGGAACGCCGTGTCCGACGGCCATTCCGTCGAAGGGCCGGTGTGCTCGGCGAGCAGCGCCCCCAATCGCGCGGCCGACACGCCGTCGCGCCGGAGGTTGCGGACGACGGTCAGGAACACACGGTTGTAGTTCTTGTTCGTGTCGCGACGGATCGCGCAGCGCAACACGTACGACTCGAGAATCTCCGTGACTCTCGACCACTCGCCGTCGGGCAGCTTCGACTCGAACAACAACAACAGCAGCGGGTGCGCGGTGCT
>CAZOLL010000563.1:0-3095 GCA_964580365.1 uncultured Phycisphaeraceae bacterium | reverse complement strand
GAATCGAGACCCGACCCGGGCGCGGAGCGCGCGCACGCCGCGCGCGGGACTTTCGTCACGACGGAAGGCGTGTCGGACGAGGTGTTCCGCGCATTCGTCGCGATCAACCGCGGCCTCCTGAAGGAGCAGGATCCGGCGCGACTGCTGGAACGCCTGCTCGAGCACGCGGTGTCCCTCTCCGGCGGTCGCCGCGGTTTCGTGGTCCTCCTGAAGAACGGAGAGGTCGCGCTCGAATCGCGCTCCAGCGAGCTCGACGGCGAGTCGCGCGAAATCAGCCGCAGCATCGTGATGGACGCGATCCGCCAGGGCCGTCCCGTGGTCACCGCCAACGCACAAGCCGACCGCCGCATGCACGGCCGGCTCTCGATCGAGCAGCTCGACCTGCGCTCGGTGGTCTGCGTCCCGTTCGTGACGGAGACGGGCGCCGAGGGAGCGGTCTACGTCGACAATCCGCTGCGCGAAGGAGCGTTCACGCCGCGCGCCATCGAGTTGCTCGAGGCGCTCGCCTCGCAGGCGGCGATCGCGATCGGCGCGCTCGAGCGGCGCCGGGAGATCGAGCGGTTGAACGCGGAGCTGGCCGCGCGCGTCGCCCGCACGCAGAGCGACCTCGCTGCCGCGAACGAACGACTGGCGGAAGTCGGCGGCGGTGTGGCTGCATCGGGCGCGCCGGACGTCGTGGCGGTGAGCGCCCCGATGCGCGACCTGCTCAAGCTCGTCGCGCGCGTCGCGCCGACCGACCTCCCGCTGCTCGTCCTCGGCGAGAGCGGGTCCGGCAAGGAAGTGATCGCGCGCGCGGTCCATGCGCAGAGTCACCGCGCGGCGGGGCCGTTCGCGGCGGAGAACTGCTCGGCCGTTCCGGAGACCCTGCTCGAGAGCGAGTTCTTCGGTTTCGTAAAGGGCGCGTTCACCGGCGCTGACGCCGACAAGGACGGACTGCTCGTGCGTGCGTCGGGAGGAACGCTGTTCCTCGACGAGATCGGCGACATGCCGCTCGCGCTGCAAGCGAAGCTTCTGCGCGTGCTGCAGGAGCGCACGGTGCGGCCGCTCGGATCGACCCGGCTCGTGCCGATCGACGTGCGTCTGGTGTGCGCGACGCACCAGGACCTCGATGCGAAGGTGAAGGACGGCACGTTCCGCGAGGACCTCTTCTACCGCATCCGCGGCGCGACACTGAAAGTGCCGCCGCTGCGCGAGCGAAAGGACGACGTGCTGCCGCTCGCGGAGCGCTTCCTCCGCGACGTCGCGGAGCGGTCCGGTGGCAAGAAGACGTTCTCGGCCGACCTGAAGCGAGACCTCGTGCGGCACGACTGGCCGGGAAACGTGCGAGAACTGCAGCACGAGGTCGCGCGGCTCTACCACCTCGCCGACGGCGACGAGATCGCCGGCGCCGACTTCGCACCGCGGGCGACGCAAGCGCCCTCCGCGGCGATTGCGGCCGACGAGACGGGCAGCGCCGTCGTGTTCGTGAAGCCGATGGAGGAAATCGAGAAGGACGCGATCCGCCTCGCGCTCGAACGCACCGGCGGCAACCGCGAGGCCGCGTGCCGGCAGCTCCAGATCTCGCGCGCGGCCTTCTACGTGAAGCTGAAGAAGTTCGGGCTCGCGGAGCAGGTGCCGCATTCGCGCCGCCGCCGACCGTCTTGATCCCGGAGGTCGCGCGTCCGAAACACGGAGCCTCGAGGGGCCGCGGGGTCGTCTGCGACGCGACGAATCCCCGGAAGGGCCCGGCGCGGGGCTTGCATTACACTTCCGCATCGCGCGCGTCCCCGCCCCAGCGCCGCGAGGACTGGACCTTGGTGATGCAGCAGCTTTGGACCTACCTCGTCGCTTTCCTCGCGCTCGCGCCGGCGGCTGCCGGCGCGCCGCCTTCGAAACGCGGACCCGCGGCAGAGTCGCTCGTCCGCGCCGTGAAGAACGGAACCGGATTCGATCTCGTCCCCGTCGCGCTCGCGGGCGACACGGTGTCGCTCGGCGGGCCGGCGCTCGCCGGCATCCAGTTCCTCCCGATCGATTTCACCGGACACGCCGCGGCCGCGGAGTTCGACGCCGCCTCACCGCGCGTCGAGAAACTCGCCTCGCTGGTCGACAAGTCGCCTGAAGGCGCGGGCTACGGCGCGCATGGCCTGATGTACTTCACCAGCGCCGCCAGCACGGAGCTGCTGCGCTGGCGCGACGGGACGTTGTCGTCCGGCGTCGTCGCTCTGGCGCTCCCGGATGCCGGCCGCACTTTGTTGATCCACTTCCGTCGCGCGACGTCGCCGAGCTTCGGGTTCGCCGCGGTGTTCGCGGACGGGACGGTGCGGGTGTTGGTGGAGCACGTCGGGATCGGTCCGGGCAACGCCATCGATCCGTTCGACTTTCGCGTCGCGGTCGCGCCCCGCGGCTCGCGCGTGCTCTTCTGTGCGCCGGGTTTCTCGCACGGCCTCGGCGGACTCGGGAAGATCTGGCTCGCGCGCATCGGCGGCGCGCCGCTCGCGGGCGGCGCGGATGTCGTCGACCTCGCGCCGGGCGGCGGGACCGACCTCGACCCGGAGTCTCCGACCTTCTTCGACGGTGGAATCCTTGCGGCCGGGAACGACCTGTTGCTGCGTGCGCCCGATGACGGAAGCGGTCCGTTCCTGCCGGTCGCGATCCCGCCGTCGGGCGGAGTCGCGCAGCCGGCGGTGATCGGGCAGTTCGCCGTCTCAGCCGACCGCTCGACGCTCGTGTTCCTCGCCGGCAAGGACGAGGACAACGTCGACCTGTACGTGGTGAAGTCCGGCGCCGCGCCGATCAACCGGACGCAGGCGCCCGGCAAGCTCGACCCGCCCGGCTACCTGCCCGGCACGACCGACGGCCCGCTGCTCACACTTTCCGAGGACGGCGCGATCGCGAGCTTCCTGCAGGAGTTCGCGGGCGGCAAGGAGCTGTACATGATCGGCACCGCGCCGGGCTCCGGCCCGCCGGTGCAGGTGACGACCGACGCGAACTTCGAGCACTCGATCGACGCGATGAGTGGAATGCACGGCGGCGGCGCGAAGCTCAGCTTCCTCGCCGGCGGCGGCGCCGCGGGCGCCGACCTGTACTCGGCCGAACTCTTGCCCGGCGGAACGCTC
>CAZOLL010000562.1:336-3095 GCA_964580365.1 uncultured Phycisphaeraceae bacterium | reverse complement strand
GAGGTCGACGTCGAGCGCGAGCGCCATCGCCGCGGCGGCGAGCGCGTCGAACGCCATGTGGCGGCCGGGGAACGGAACCTCGAACCGAACGCCGCGCACGCGGAACGCGCAGCGCTCGCTCGCGAGCTCGAGATCCGTCGCGACCAGGTTTGCGCCGGCACCAAAACCGAACACGATCGCCGCGTGCTCGCGCAGCATCGCGAGCCCGGGGTCGTCGCTCACGACGAACGGGCCGCGCGTGCGCTCCGCGAACGTCGTGAACTGTGCGATCACCTTCGCCTCCTCCATGTGATCCTTGTGGAGGTTGAGCGCGATGCCCGCGCGCGGCGCGTGCTTCACGAGGCTGCCGTCGCTCTCGTCGGCCTCGAACACGAGCGGGCCCCTGCCGCTCGCCGCGTTGCCGTACTCGCCGCGCCGCATCAACGACAGGAGACGCCCGCCGGTGACGAGACCGGGGTCGCGGCCCGCACGTGCGAGGATCTCGAACGTCATCGCGGTGACCGTGGACTTGCCGCTCGTGCCGGCCACTCCGACCGAGTCGCCCGCGACGTGCGCCGCGAGCAGGTCGGCGCGGTGCACGATCGGAACGCCCGCGGCGCGCGCCGCAGCGGCGTCCGCGACGTCGTCCTCGATTGCCGTCGAGACCACCACGGCGGCCGACCCGGGAACGGCGCTCCCGTCCTGCGGGAAGATCGCAACCCCCGCTCGTTCCAGTGCCGCGCGTTCTTCGCGCATGCCCCCGCGATCGAACGCGCGGTCGCTGCCGGAAACCGCCCCGCCGGCGAACGCGCGAAGCTGCGCCAGGGCCGACATGCCCGTGCCCCCCACGCCCGTGAAATGCAGACGGGACTGGCGATCCTGCAAGAGTTGGTGAATTCCGGTCATGGGCGGCGGTTGGGGTTACACTCTCGCGCGGGGATGTTGAAGGCACAACCTTCGGCGCATTCAGCGCCTGTGCCATGGAGGTGTTTTTCCGGTCACCCGTCTGCCGGCGGGGTCCGGATTCGTGGGGCACAGTGGGTCTTGGAGATCTCACCATGCTTGCACCTTCTCTCTTCTGCCGACTCTCGATCGGCCTGCCGATCCTCGCCGCGCTCGTCTCGCCGGCCGCGCGCGCGGGCAGCGACTTCAACGGCGACGGAGTCGACGACCTCGTCGTCGGCGACCCGTGGGCAGACGTCGGCGGAGTCGTCGACGCCGGTCAGGTCCAGGTGCTCTTCGGAGTCACCGGCCAGCCGATCGGCTCGGGCACTCGCCAGGACTGCGACTGGCAGACGTTCGGCCTCGCGACCGCCGCGACGAACGAGCGCTTCGGCTCCTCGGTCGCGATCGGCGACTTCAACGGCGACGGCTTCGACGACCTCGCGATCGGCGACCCGAACCGCATCGTGAAAGACATCTTCGGCTCCGGCTCCGTCTTCGTGTTGGCGGGCGGAGTCAGCGGGCTCTCCGGTCCGCGCGAATGGAACCAGGCGAGCAAGGACTCGAAGGGCCGCAAGGTGAAGGACAAGCCGGAGATCGTCGACCTCGGCCGGCTCGGCGAGGGGCAGGAACGCTTCGGTCACACGCTCGCGACCGGCGACTTCAACGGCGACGGCTTCGACGACCTCGCGATCGGCGTGTTCGAGACGGTGAGCGGCAAGACGAATGCCGGCGCGGTCGCGGTGCTCTACGGCTCGAAGAAGGGTCTCACCGCGGCTCGCAACCAGCTCCTCACGCAGGACACGAAGAAGATGAAGGACGTCGCCGAGCAGGACGACCAGTTCGGCGCCGCTCTCGTCGCGGGCGACTTCAACGGCGACGGCCGCGACGACCTCGCGATCGGAGTCCCGCAGGAGGAGCACAACCTCGTCGACGGCGCGGCGCAGATCGTGTTCGGCGGCAAGAAGGGCCTGAAGGCGAAGAAGAACGCGATCCTCTTCGCGAGCGACCTCGGCATGGGCCCGTCGTTCCAGCCGGACTTCGCGCGCGTGCTCGACGCCGGCGACTTCAACGGCGACGGCCGTTCGGAGCTCGTCGCGTCGAACCAGGCCGAGACCGTGAACGGCAAGGACGGCGCCGGGGCGGTCTACGTGTTCACCGGCGCGACCTCCGGTCTCTCGACGGCCGCGAGCACGAAGTTCACCGAGGACACCGCGGGCCTGCCCACGACGGCGGCAGTCGGCGAGTTCTTCGGCGTCGCGCTCGCCACCGGCGACCTCGACGGCGACCTGATCGACGACCTCGCGATCGGCAACCCGCTCGACATCCAGGGGGACATCCGACCCGGCGCAGTCCTGATCCTGCGCGGCGGCGTGAGCGGCCTCGGCACCGCGGGCAACCAGTGGTGGTCGCAGGACACCGCGGGCATTCCGGAGGCGGGCGAGCAGTACGACAACTTCGGCACCGCCCTCGGCATCGGCGACTACGACAAGAACGGCCGCGCCGACCTCGTGGTCGGCGTGCCGGGCGAGGATGTCGACGGCGCCGAGGACGCAGGCGGCATCAACGCGATCTACGGACAGGCCGGCGGCAGCCTCTCGTCGACGGGCGCGCAGTTCCTCGTCCAGGGCGCAGGCAACATCAACGGAGTCGTGAGCGCCGGCGAGTTCTTCGGCCTCGTGATCGGCGACTGAACTCGAGTCGCGCTCCGGTTCGATCTCCCGAGACGGCGGCGGGGGGGGGGGGGGGGGGGGGGGCCGGCCCCCCGGGGGGGAAAACCCCCACCACAGACAAGCGGGCGGGCGCCACGCACCAACACCCCCCACCCCCCAACGGGG
>CAZOLL010000562.1:0-326 GCA_964580365.1 uncultured Phycisphaeraceae bacterium | reverse complement strand
GTGCGCGCCCCCGCCCGGGGGGGGGGGGGCCGCGTGTGGCCCCCCGCCGCCGTCTTTCCAATCTCCGATCTCTACGATGCGCGCGTGCCCGACTTCTCTCCGCCCTACCTCGTCTTCCTCGGTGACGCGAAGGACCAGCTCGCGGCGAAGATGGGCGTCGCGTGCGTGCAGTGGCGCCCCGACTGGTGCATCGGGCAACTGCGACTGCCCGGCTGCAAGGCGGACGCGAAGCTGCCCGACCTCTCCGTGGCACAGGCGCGCGATCGCGGCGCGAAGACCCTCGTGCTCGGCGTCGTCGCGTCCGGCGGACGCCTGCAGGAGTCGTG
>CAZOLL010000561.1:0-3109 GCA_964580365.1 uncultured Phycisphaeraceae bacterium | reverse complement strand
GCGTGCACATCTGCTCGCGGAAGAACCCGAAGTCGATCAGGACCAGCGCGGTCACGACCGCCATCACGACGAACGCGCTCCAGTGCTCCGCGGGCGGTCGCGTCATCCAGCGCGACAGCGCGTCGACGCCGACGAAGTAGGCCAGGAACGTGTTCGCCAGCAAGAACGCGAGCAGCGCGAAGATCGCGAGCTTGGCCGCGCGGCGCGCGCCGGTGACGCGGCGGCCGTCCTTCCCCTCGAGCAGCCGCTCGATCGGGCGGAACACGAACTCGAGCCAGACGGTCTGCGGGCAGGCCCAGCCGCACCACACGCGGCCGAACAGCGCGGTGAGCAGGAAGATCGCGACGAACGCCGACAACAGAGTGAGCGCGAGCAGGAGCGTGTCGGTCGGGAAGAACGTCACTCCGAACAGGTGGAAGCGGCGGTGCACCACGTCGAGCAGGAGCGCCGGCTGCCCGTGCAGGCGGACGAACGGCAGCGCCGTGAACAGCGCGATGAGCGCCCACGCGACCACGCGGCGTCGAGTGAGGAAGCGACCGGCCGACGGCAGCGGATGCAGCCAGCGGCGCTTGCCGTCCGGCTCGAGCGTCGAAAGCACGCGCGGGGCTGCTTTGGTCACCGGACGCTCCGACGTCGCGAGCATGCGCGCACTCTCAGGGGTTTCCTGCGGGCGCGGCCGCGGCCGCCGGCCACGCCGGGATCGGGTTGCCTTGCGGAGCCTTGCCGGCCACCGGATGGAGCCGCAGCTGCGCGACGTACGAACCGAGCAGCACGATCTGCGTGTCGGCGAGCTGGCCCTTCCACGACGGCATCCCCTTCGCCGCCACGCCATTCGCGATCACGGTCGGGAGGTCGGTCAGCGTCTTCACGTTGATCCACGAGTCGTCGGTGAGATTGGGACCGACGTTGCCGCTGCCGTCGGCGTTGTGGCACTGAGCGCACTTCGCGCGGAACAGCGCGCCCATGCCGGCCATGGCGATCTTGTCGTCCATGAACCGAAGGAGCGTCTTTTCATCGGGGGTGAGCTTCCCGTAGGTCTGGATCAGGCGGTCGGCCTGGTCTGCGAGCTCCTGCTGGTACTCACCCTGGATCGAGACCCCGTTCCCGAAGTGGTACCAGAGCGCGTACGGCCCGCAGAAGAGGATCGAGATCCAGAACAGCGCGCGCCACCAGCCGGGCAGCGGGTTGTCGAACTCGCGGATGCCGTCGTACTCGTGCGTCATCAGGAGCGGTTCGCTCGGGTCGTACTCAGTCACGGTCGCCTCCGGTTCCGCGTTCGTTCCTCGGCTCGATCACTCCGTCCTCGAGCGGCAACCGCGCGTGCCGGCCCCAGGAGCCGTCCTTGCGGGCGAAGAGCTGGAGCAGCACCACCACGAACACGACGGCGAAGAACACCGTCGCGATCTCCTTCATCACCGTCAGGTCGACCATCGCGAGGACCACGTCAGTGCGAGCCACCGGAACCTCCCGAGTTCGCGCCTTCGGCGGGTGGGCTGGACGCGACGTCCGCCGGCGGCGGCTTCGCGATGTCGGTGCCCAAGCGGAGCAGGTACGCGATCAGCGCCATCGCCTTCTTGTTCTCGAGGCCGGAGCCCGCGTAGGTCGGGTCCTCCTGCTCGAGCCGCGCCATCAGCTGCTTCGCTTGGTCGCGTGCCAGCGATTCGGCGTGGCCGATCTCCGCCGCGTACGGCACGCCGAGCGTCACCATCGCCTTCACGCGCGGTTCGGCGCCGGCGAAGTCGATCGGTTGCTCGAGCAGCCACGAGTACGACGGCATGATCGAGCGCGGGCTCGTGTCGGTGGGTCGGTTCAGGTGGCGAACGTGCCACGCGATCGAGCTGTTGCGCTGGCCGATGCGGTGCAGGTCGGGGCCGATGCGCCGGCTGCCCCACTGGAACGGATGGTCGTAGACGAACTCGCCGGCCTTCGAGAACTCGCCGAAGCGCTCGGTCTCGTGGCGCATCGGTCGCACCATCTGCGAGTGGCAGTTGTAGCAACCCTCGGAGACGTACACGTCGCGGCCGAGCAGCTCGAGCGGCGTGTAGGGCGTGACGGTCGCGATCGTCGGCACGTTCGACTTCACGACGAACGTCGGGATGATCTCGAACAGCGATGCGGTCGCCACCGCGATCACGACCCACACGGTGAACTTGAACGGCAACCGCTCCCATCGCCGGTGCCAGTCCATCGCGGACCACGCGGTGAGCTTCTTGCCGATCTCCGCGGTCGCCTCGAGCTGCGGCAGCGGCAGCGGCCCTTCCTTCACGCGCGCGGGGAGCGGCGGCGCCTCGGCGAGAGCCGGCGAATACGCGGCCGGCCGCGCGCGCCAGGTCATCCAGAGGTTGACGAGGCACATCACCGCGCCGACGAGGTACATCGTGCCGCCGAGCGCACGCATCCAGTAGAGCGGGAGCAGCTTCACCACGGTCTCGATGAAGTCCGCGTACAGGAGCGAGCCGCTCGAGTCGAACGCGCGCCACATCAAGCCCTGCGTCAGGCCGGCGGCGTAGATCGGAACGATGTAGAGCAGGATGCCGACGGTGCCGACCCAGAAGTGCGTCGACATCGCGCGCCGACTCCAGAGCGAGGTCTGGAAGAGACGCGGCGCGAGCCAGTACAGCATCCCGAACGTCATGAACCCGACCCAGCCGAGCGCGCCGCCGTGGACGTGCGCGATGGTCCAGTCGGTGTAGTGCGAGAGCGCGTTCACGCTCTTGATCGACATCATCGGTCCTTCGAAGGTCGACATCCCGTAGAAGGTGATGCCGACGACGAAGAACTTGAGGATCGGGTCCTCCGACACCTTGTTCCACGCGCCGCGCAGCGTGAGCAGGCCGTTCAGCATCCCGCCCCACGACGGCATCCACAGCATCAGCGAGAACAGCATCCCGAGCGTGGAGAGCCACGCGGGGACCGCGGTGTAGTGCAGGTGGTGCGGGCCGGCCCAGATGTAGAGGAAGACGAGCGACCAGAAGTGCAGGATCGAGAGCCGGTACGAGAACACCGGGCGACCCGCGGCCTTGGGCAGGAAGTAGTACATGAGGCCGAGGAACGGCGTGGTGAGGAAGAAGGCCACCGCGTTGTGGCCGTACCACCACTGCATGAAGGC
>CAZOLL010000560.1:0-3115 GCA_964580365.1 uncultured Phycisphaeraceae bacterium | reverse complement strand
GCCTCGTCCTGGTCGTCGGTCGCGTGCGCTCGTCGACGCGCGGCCGCGCCGTGACGAGGCTCGAGTACGAGGCCTACCGGTCGATGGCGGAGCGCGAGCTCTCGGCGATCATCGACGCGGCGCGGCAGAAGTTCGAGATCCGCTCGATCGACGTCGTGCACCGGCTCGGCCGGCTCGAGATCGGCGACGTGGCGGTGGCGATCACCGTGAACGCGCCGCATCGCGCCGCCGCGTTCGAAGCGTGCCGGTTCGCGATCGACGAGCTGAAGAAGTCTGTGCCGATCTGGAAGAAGGAGGTCTACGCCGACGGTTCGGAGTGGATCGGCGACCGGCCGTGAGCGCCCGACTCACGCCTCGGCGGCGTCTTCCTCGAGCGCGGTCCTCGACGAGTTGACCGCCGAGCGGCGCGCCGAGTCCTTGCGGCCGAAGCGGCAGAGGCTGCGCTTGCTGTCGGCTTTGATGAAGTCGAGGATCGTCCGCACCTCGGGATGCATCGAGATCCGCTCCGCTTCCGCGACGGCGTCCGGCACGGGGTAGCGGACGAACAGGCGGAACAGCGCGCGGACGCGCTCGATCTGCTCGTGCGTGAATCCATTGCGGCGCAAGCCGACGACGTTGATGTTCGCGATCGTGTTGATGCCGGACGCCATGAAGAACGGCGGCACGTCCTTCCCGATTCCGCCGAGCCCTTGGATGATCGCGAGCTGCCCGATGCGGCAGAACTGGTGCACCACCGCGTTGCCGGACAGGAAGACGTTGTCCTCGACCTTCACGTGTCCCGCGAGCAAGGCGCCGTTCGCGAGCGTCACCTTGTTGCCCACCTCGCAGTCGTGGGCGATGTGCGCGTGGCCCATGATGAGGTTCTGGTCGCCCACGCGGGTGATGCCGGTGCCCTGCGGCGTCCCGCGGTGGATCTCGGCGTGCTCGCGGATGATGTTCTTGTCGCCGATGACGAGTCGGGTCGGCTCGCCCCTGTAGTGCAGATGCTGCGGCTCGTGGCCGATCACGGCGAACGGATGGATGACGTTGTCGGCGCCGATCTCGGTGTTCCCCGAGACGTGGACGAACGCGACGAGGCGAGTGCGGGGTCCGATCTTGACCGGCCCATCGATCACGACGCAGGGCCCGATCTCGACTCCTTCGCCGAGTTCGGCTCGGGAATCGACGACCGCGGTTTTGTGGATCAAGGTGGTGGGGCTCCGTTCGGTCGCCGGCAGGCGATCGGTGAAAAAACGGACCGGCAGGTTATCCGACCGGGGGGGGATCGATCCAGCACGCACTCGGCGCGGAACGCGCCCCGCGATCACGGCCCCGCGATCACGGCTCCACGATCACGGCCCCACGATCACGGATGGAACAGCTCCGCGTCGTCCCACGAGAGCGGGTTGTTCGGCTGCGTCGTGTCCTCGCCGCCGCCGAGCACGAGCACCGTGCCGTCGTTGAGCGCGACGGACGCGGCGTACCCGCGCGAGTGCATGCAGGCGAGCGAGAACAACACGACGCCAGAGCTCGGCTGGAACACGTCGACCGTCGCGTCGCCGGTCGGCGTCGCGACGCTTCCGGTGGCGCCGCCGGCGAACAGCACGTCGCCGCTCGGCAAGAGAGCGGCGGTCAGCACGCCGCGCGGAGTCGTGAGCACGCCGTTCGAGGAGAACGTGGAGGTCGTCGCGTCGAACAGCTCCACCGTGTTGGTCGCCTGGCTCTGCAGGAAGCCCGCGTCGATCGCGCCGCCGCCGATCAGCACGTTGCCGTCGGGCAGCCGCACCGCGGCGTGGCCGAAGCGGTCGGACTGCATCGTGATCGACGAGCCGAACGAGCCCGGCATGCCGTTCACCGGCGTGTACAGGAGCGCCTTGTTGCTGATGGAGAGCGAGCTCTGGTACCCGCCGACCACGAGGACCTTGTTGTTCGTGAGCGTCGTCGCGGTGTGGCCGACGATGCCCGGCGGGAACAGACCCGGCAGCGGCGGGCCGGCGGAGAAGGTGTTGGTGGCCGGGTTGAAGATCTCGGTCGAGCTCTGCGCACCGAGGATGATCGCGGCCGGGCTCATGTAGGAGTTCGTGCCGCCGATGATCAGGACGCGTCCGTCGGGCAGGAGCGACGCGGTGTGGAGCGCTCGTTTCACGGCCATGTTGCCCACCGCGACACTCGTCAGCGTGGTCGGGTCGAAGATCTCGGCGGTGTTCTCGGGCTCGCCGTTCACGTCCTCGGCGCCGCCGGCGATCAGGATGCGCCCGTCGAGAAGGCGCGTGGCTGTGTGGCCGGCGCGCGGCTGCTGCATGTCGGCGACGTGGGTGAAGGTCTGCGTGCCCGGGTCGTAGCGGTCGATGCCGCGCTGGCCGTACGACGCGACGATCCCGTCCGCTCCGCCGCCGATGACCAGCACGCTGCCGGACGGCTCGAGGATCGTCTGCATGCTCGCGCGCCGGTCGGACATGACGCCGAGCGTCGGCTCGAGGTCGCCCGCGACGGCCGGCGTCAAGAGCCACGGGTTCGACTTGCCGTCGATCCGCACGCCGTTCGTGATCCGCACGGCTTGGAAGTGGATCGTGAGCGCGTCGAGCGCGGGGATCAGCGGGATGAACAGCGGGATGCTCGTCGGCGCGGTGCCGATGAACGGCGGGAATGAGAAGTAGGGGAGCAGCTCTAGGCCGACGTCGAGCGACGACGGCTGGTGCGGCGGCGGCAGCGGCGTCGGCCCTCCGTTCAGCGAGACGAGCAGCAGGTACTGGGTCGCCGGCGCCGTCGTGATCGTCATCGTGGTGGTGCCGCCGATGGTGGCGCCTCCGGTCGAAGAGAGGCTGATCTGGCCGCGCGCCGAGGGCGGCGCGAGCGCGAGCATCGAGCAGAGAACGGCGACGGATGACACTGCGCGAAGCATGGAGGAACTCCCGGGCGCCGGATTGCGAGCGGTGGCGCGCGAGTCTACCGAGCGCCCCGCCCCGCGCGTCCCGCCGTCCTTGTCCGCGCTCGCGGGCTGTGCTTCACTCGCGCTGCACTGCTGGACGAGAATCGAGACCGTGAAACCGAAACGGATGAAGACGCGAATCGCGCGAATGCTCTGGATCGCGGCGCTGGCGCTGCTCCTCCCGCGCGCGGCGCGCGCCGATGGACA
>CAZOLL010000559.1:0-3124 GCA_964580365.1 uncultured Phycisphaeraceae bacterium | reverse complement strand
CGAGACCGGCGAGAAGGCGGTGTACACCTTTGTGCCGGGCAACCTGACCGAGCTGCTCGGTGCATTCGATCTCCTTCCCGTCCTCCCCGAGATCAACGCACTGCAAGCCGGGATGCGCGGCACGAGCGGCGAGCAGGTTCTGGCCGCCGAGAAACGTGGCCACTCGGAGGACGTGTGTGCCTACGTGAAGGCGTCGATCGGCGCGCTGCATGGTGGCAACTTGGCGCCGACCGGCGATCGCCTGCCCGCCCCCGACCTCCTGCTCCTGTCCTACACCGGCTGCTTCACGTTCCTGAAGTGGTTCGAGCTGTTGCGTCACGAGACCAAGGCGCCGACGGTGATGCTGCACGTCCCCTACCAGGCCGACGGCCGCTACACGCCAGCGATGCGCGACTACGTCGTGAAGCAGCTTCGAGAGGTGGTGATCCCCGCGCTGGAGCGGGTCTCGGGCCGGAAGTACGACGAGGACCGCCTCCGTGAGCGGCTCGCGCGTTCGGCGCAGGCCGAGGACGACCTGGTGCGCGTGCTGCAATCGGCCCAGAACGTACCGTCGCCGATCGACGGCTACTTCGGCGCGGTGTACTACGTCGGCCCGATCTTCTCCGCGTTCCGCGGTAGCGAGGACGCCGTGAGCTACTACCGTGAGCTGTGGGAGGAGGTCTCCGAGCGCCTCGCACACGGCTTCGGGCCGGTGACGCCCGACGGTCCGATGGGGGAGGAGCGTTTCCGTCTGGTGGTCGAGGGGCCGCCGAACTGGACTCACTTCCGCGAGTTCTGGCGCATGTTCTCGTCAGAGGGCGCGGTGGTGGTTGCGTCGACCTACTCGAAGGTCGGCGGAGTGTACGACTTCGGCTTCCGCCACGACCCAGAGCGCCCGCTCGAGTCGCTCGCCGAATACTGCCTCGGCTGCTACACGAACTTGAACCTCGCCACGCGCGTCGACATCCTCGCGCGCTACGTCCGCGACTACCGGGCGGACGGCCTGCTGATCAACTCCATCAAGTCGTGCGACTCGTTCTCGGCCGGGCAGCTCCTGATCCTGCGCGAGGTCGAGCGCAGAACCGGCGTGCCAGGCGGCTTCATCGAGAGCGACCTCGTCGATCCGCGCTACTTCTCGGCGGCCAACATCAAGAACCGGATCGAGAGCTACCTGCAGATGCTCGACCAGCGCCGCCGCGGCGCGACGGCGGGAGCCGCGTCATGAAGTGCAGCGTCGGCATCGACCTGGGCTCGACCACCACCAAGTCGGTCGTGCTCGACGAGGACCGCCGCGTCCTCGGCCGCGGAATCACCAACAGTCGCAGCAACTATGAAGTCGCTTGCGCGATCGCGCGCAGCGAAGCGTTCGCCGACGTGCGGCTCACGCTCTGCGCGCGCGCTCTTCCGCCGGGGGCTTTCGCTGACGGCGGCGGCGAGTTCCGAGAGGCGCTCGATCGCTCGTTCCGGCTGACCTGGCATCGGGCGCGTCTCGCGGCCTTGGCCGAGGCGATGCGTCGCGAGGTGCCGGCGGTCAGCGCGCTCTTCGGCAGCGTCCTGGTCGAGCGCGGCGTCGAGAGCGTGATCGAGCGCATGGCCGCGGAGGCCGAGGCGCTGTACCAGAAAGGCGCGGTGCGTCGCTCCGAGTTCTTCCGCGACCTCGCCACCAGCCAGTACCACCGCCTGGCGGGGGTCGAGTCCGGGGCGGGCGGATGCCCGTTCGAGGCGCTGATGGGGGTGTTCGACAAGGCGATCCTGAAGGCAGAGAACTGCGAGGTCGAGCTCGGCCTGGCCGAGCACGGCGCCGCAGCGATCGAGCGCGCCCTGCGCGAGGTCTCGCCGTCGGATCCGTCCGCGGTGCCCGCGATCCGAACCCGTCTCTCGGCCGCGCTCGCGCTCGACATCGATGTGACGTCATCGGTCGGCACCGGCTACGGTCGCGCCACCCTGCCATTCCCGAAGGAGTCGATCCGCTCCGAGATTCTGTGTCATGGGCTCGGCGCGCACGCCATGTTTCCGGGCACCCGCACCGTGCTCGACATCGGCGGCCAGGACACCAAAGCGATCCAGGTCGACCAGACCGGCATCGTCACCAGCTTCCAGATGAACGACCGCTGCGCGGCGGGCTGCGGCCGCTATCTCGGATACATCGCCGACGAGATGAACCTCGGCCTGCACGAACTCGGCCCGCTCGCCGGCAAGTCGTGCCGCCCGGTGAAGATCAGCTCCACGTGCACCGTGTTCGCCGGCGCCGAGATCCGCGACCGCCTCACGCTCGGCCAGAAGCGCGAGGACATCCTGGCGGGCCTGCATCGGGCTGTGATCCTCCGCGCGCTGTCGCTCCTCGCCCGCTCCGGGGGCGTCACCGACGAATTCACGTTCACGGGCGGCGTGGCGCGCAACGAGACTGCGACCGCGGTGCTGCGTGACCTGGTGCAACGAAACTGGGGTCAGTCCCGAGCGCTGACGATGAACGTATCGGCCGACTCGATCTTCACCGGGGCGCTCGGCGCCGCGCTGTTCGCGCACCGCCAGGCCCGGGAGGTTGCGGCATGACGATCACTGCGGGAATCGACGTCGGCTCGAGCGCAGTCAAGGTGGCGATCGTCGACCACGCGCACACGCCCGCGCGCGTGCTCGCCCGCCGCGTCGAGCGCCTGCGCCACCGCGACGTGGGGGAGGTCGTGGGCCAGGCGTGGGATCACGCTCTCTCCGCCGCTGGACTGCACCTCGGGCAGATCGCCTACGTCGCCACCACCGGCGAGGGGGAACGCGTCCAGATCCGGACCGGGCACTTCTACGGGATGACCGCGCACGCGCGCGGCGGCGCGTTCCTGGTGCCGAGAGCGTCCGCCGTGCTCGACGTCGGGGCGCTGCACGCCCGCGCCATCGTGATCGACCGCGCGGGCCGGGTGCAGCGCTACCGAATGACGAGCCAGTGCGCGTCCGGGTCGGGCCAGTTCGTCGAGAACATCGGCCGCTACCTCGGCGTGGCGCTCGAGGAGGTCGGGCCGCTCTCGCTCGAAGCCGACCGACCGGAGAAGTGCTCGAGTATCTGCGCGGTGCTCGCCGAGACCGACGTGATCAACATGATCTCGCGCGGCATCAAGACCGCGAACATCCTCAAGGGGATCCACCTCTCGATGGC
>CAZOLL010000558.1:0-3129 GCA_964580365.1 uncultured Phycisphaeraceae bacterium | reverse complement strand
CGCTTCCTCGCGATTGAACCCCACCACCACTTCGTCCGCGCCGAGGCTCTCCGCGAAACAGGCGGCGACGGCGATGAACAGCCCGTTGCGGTTCGGCACCCAGACGCTCCTCATCGAGCGCGTCGCCGCGCCGAGCACGTCGTCGAGCTGCGCGGGGTCGGGGTGCGGCAGGTCGAGCGCGCGGTTCACCAGCGCGCCGGCGGCGAGCCCGCCCAGGAAATCGAGCGACACGCCGCGATACGGGATCGACAGCGATTGCGCGACGGCGCGCGCTGCGCGGGCCTCGCGAGCGGCCGCGCGCTGCCGATAGTCGACGTTGATCGCCAGGACGACGCGGGACTTCGCGTGCTGCAGCGCGGTGGCGACCGTGGAGTCGAGCCCGCCCGAGAGCAGCGCGACCGCGGTCATGGCGCGGTCGAAGTGAACGACTCCGTCGCGGACCGGGCCGTGCGCCGGTGCAGGCGCTCGACGTCCGTGAAGACGAAATGGTCGAAGTCGAGGTTCTTCGCGGGGTTCATCGAGTCGAACGGCATCTCGATGGTCTCGATCGTCAGCCTGAATTCGCCGGCGGTGTTGAAGGGCGACGCCTTCACCCTCGGGAACCGGTAGATCGGCGGCCCGCCGGGGAACGCTGCCGCGGACGCCCACACCACCCACTTCTTCTTCGAGCCCTTCGGCTGGAGCGTGAGCTGGTAGATCGTCACCGCGGGAAGCGTGTCGACGTCGTCGATCATGATCTGCGGCGGATGCACCGGGTCGACGAGCGTGAAGGCCGGCACGTGCGGCAGGTCGACGGCTTCCGAGGTCGGCACCGAGCTGGTGCCGGGGCCTGAGAAGTTGAGCCGCGCGCGGTGCCGCGTCATGCGCGTGCTGTTCGCTTCCGCGGCCTCCACCTCGAGGCGGAACGAGTCCTCGAGCAACGACTCCGGCACGGGCACCGGCGTCAACGCCGCGTCGGGCTGCAGCAGGAGTTCGAACGCCGGGTCGCCGAACGATTCGTTCACGAACACGCCCGGCGGGATCGGCGCGAACAACGTGCGGAGCATCGCGCCGTCGTTCGCGATCGGCCGCGCGATCGACAGCGGCAGCACGCCGGTCAGGCCCGGCAGCGGCGTGATCAAGCGCGCGCGACTCGCCGTCGCCACCGGCTCGGTGATGCCGGCGCCGGTCACCATCGCGTAGTTGATGATCGTGTTCGCGAAGTTCGACGCGAACGGCGGCGTCTCGCCCTCCGGCACGCCGAACACCGAGAAGTCGATGTCGACTCCTCCGTCGTCGTCGAAGAAGCGCACGCCGCTCGTGACGATGCCGTACGCGTCGCCTCCATCGAACTCGATCGCGCTGACGATCTGCGGCCGGTTCTTCTCGACCAGCAGATCGACCTCGTTCGAGCTCGGGCTGCGCTGCGTCGAGCCGAACCGCGCGTCGCGGAAGACCGTCGATTCCGTTTTCGGACGGCCGGGGCCGAACGCACACGCGGTGAACGACTTGCCCGGCTGCGACGGCGGGATGTTCTTCTTCGTCGTCACCGTGAGCGTGACGTCCGTGCCGCCGGTCTTCACCAGCGGGACGCTGATGCCGAAGCGCTGGTCGCTCGACGGGTTGCCCGGCACGGCCGGGTTGTGGAAACCCGCGAGCGTGAAGACGTCGAAACCGTTCTTCTCGAACGTCGCGGTGAGGAAGGTGCCGAACGCGGCGAGATCCGCCTTCTTGAACCCGACTTCGCCGTCCTTGTTCGTCACGCGCTGCTTGCCGGGCTCGGCCGAGGTGGCCGGGAACGGTCCGATGCGCACCATCGCGTTCTCGATCGGGATCAGGTCGACCGCGCGCACGACGCGCACGCGGATCATGGCGTTCGAGTCGGACCCGAGCGTTCCGCCGATCGAGCCTTCCTGGCGGATCTCGCCGGCATCGGGCGCCTTCAGCTTGAAGGAGTTGCCGATGAAGTCGGAGAAGCGCAGCTCGCTGATCTCGCGGGGAAGGAATCGAGGGACTCCGGGCTCCGTCACCCCGGTGATCGCGTTGCGCGGCGCTTCCGTGATGAAGAATCGAGCGCCGTCCGTGACCGCGGAGACGCCCGACAGCGCGACCGCCTCGAACACCAGCGGCTGCGCCTCCGCGGCGTCGGTCACGGCTCGGAACGAAAGGAGGGGCTCGGACGAGCTGCCGCAGATGGCGGGAGCGGCGACGGTCGTGCGGAAGACGAACGGCTCGTTCTCGTGCGCGGGCGGCCCGAACGCGATGCGCGGCATCGAGGTCTTCATGTACAGCTCGGGCAGCTCGACCGGGCCGACGGGTGAGTTGTCCGAACCTCTGCTCGCGAACGCGCCGACGACCACCGGCAACGGCGGCTCCTGCGAGTCGGTGTCCGCAAACGGCGCCGAGGTGCCGAGCGCGAGGTCGGACTTGTAGCGGATCGTCCCGGCGCCGCGTTCCTGCGTGTATCCGCGCGCGACCTTGATGCCGTTCTTGTTCTGGAAGAAGAGGAGCGTCGTCTGCGCGGCGCCCGGACTCGCCGACGGGACGGTCACGTCGGTCTTGAAGTCCTCGATGTTCGCGAGCGTGATCCGACCGGCGTAGGTCTTCGGCGCGCCGTTCTCGTCGTGGCTCGTGACGGTTGAGTTGCCGGGGAAGCCGATGACGCGCGGCGTCGGCACGCTCGTCACGCGGAACGAGGCGACGAAGTCCTGCGAGTTGTCGAGCGGGAAGCCGAGCGCGGCGCTGCGCACCAGGTGGCTGACGCGCACGGTGATGAGAGCGCCGAGCGGGAGGAGCGACGCAGGGTCGAAGCGGACGAAGCGCTTGTCGCCGCCCGGGCCGCCGATGAACGAGACGGTGCCGGCGATCGGCGAATCGTTCGCCGTGACGATCACGGCGCCGGGCTCGGTGATCGCGCCGGGGGTCGACGCGCCGGACGCGACCGGCTCCGAGAAGATCAACGTGATCGGCAGCTCGCGCGAGTTGTTGCGCGAGTCGGGCAGCGGGAACATGCCGGCGACGTCGAAATCTGGAGGCAGGTTCTGCGAGGACGCCGGCGGACTGAAGAAGCTGGTCTCGAACTGGAACTTCGTGCTGTCGGTGATCCCGCCGAAGATCCCGCCGCCGCCTCCGCTGTCGTCGCCCTGCGTC
>CAZOLL010000557.1:0-3130 GCA_964580365.1 uncultured Phycisphaeraceae bacterium | reverse complement strand
AGCACGAGCCCCGGCCACCACGCCGACGTCCACAAGATCAGTCCCTCGTGCCAGCGCGTCGTCATCCAGGCGGAAAGAGCGAACACGATCGCCGCGAGCGCGGACGCTGCCGGGCTTGCGCCCAGCGCGCGCGCCGCGAGGTACGCGAGGAACAGCGCGAGCGCGGTGTGAGCGAAGAGCATCCAGTCGAGCGAATCGACCGGCTCGAACGGGAGCGCGAGCCAACCGGGCGGATACAGGACCGGCCACGCGAGGTTCGCCGCGAACGGGAAGCCGAGCAGCTCGCGGCCGTCGCGCCACGGCGTCGCGTGCGCGCGCACCATCTCTTGGAAACGCATCAATCCCGGCAGCACGAACGCGTTCAGGTCGGGTGTGACCGGGTTCATCCGCGCACTGACGTCGAATGCCGGGTCCGTCCACGGGCGCGCGTCGAGTCGCGGGTCGCGCGCGTCGAACGAGAGCGCGCACTCGCCGAGGAAGAGCGCATCGAAGAACACGAGCGCGGCGATCGCGATCGAAGCGACGGCGGCGACCAGCGTCTCGCGGCGCGGCATGGTTCGGACGATAGCGGAGTGCACGCGGGGGCCGTCACGGTTCGCGCCGCGCGGGGCATGGCGGTAGGATCGCGATCCGCGCCTGCCCAGGCGGAGATCCTCTTGTCGAAGCACCTCGTGTCGTTCCTCAACGCAGCACTCGTCTTCTTCTCGTCGTCCGCTCTCGCCTCCGACCCGGCGATCGTCCCGCTCCCGCTCGTGGTGGAAGGCGATCCGATCGCCGGCGTCGGCCTCGTCACCTCGATTGACAACCTCGTCGTGAACGACTCGGGTCAGTGGCTCGTCGAATGCGACACCGATCATGCGGTGGCCGATGCCGACGTCGTGATGCTCGGCAACGGCAAGGTCGTGAAGTTCCGCGAGGGCCAGGCGCTGGCGCTGCCCGCAGGCGCCACGCTCGACTCGTTCGACGCGGTGACGCTGAACGCCAACGGTCACTCGGGCTGGAACTTCTTCCTCGCGGGCACCACGGGCCTGTCCGACGACTCGGGCCTCTACTACGACGCGAAGCTCGTGCTCCAGGAGGGAGCGCTCTCCGGCTCGCCCGCGTTCACGCCCGGCACTCCGTACATCGGGTTCTTCGAGACCAAGTTGAACGCCGCGAATCAGATGCTCGTCATCGCGAGCGTCGACGACCCGGCGATCGCGTCCAGCGTCGATCGTGCGCTGGTCCGCCTCGACCTCGACAGCCTCGGCGGGCTCTCCTCGGAAAACGTGCTCGCGAAGGAAGGCGACGTGCTCGCGGGCCAATCGCAGCCCGTCGCCGACTTCGGAACCGGGCCGCACAACTTCGCGCTCAGCGAATTCGGCAACGTCCTGTACTTCGTCGACACGACCGACGCGTCGAGCGTCGACGGCAACGTCTACCTCGACGCCGCGCTGATCGCGCGCGAAGGCTCGCCGTCTGGGGTCCCCGGCCGCAACTGGAGCTCGTTGTCGTCCAGCCGGATGGACTTGAGCGCGGACGGAGCGCACTGGGTGCTGACCGGCACTCTGGATGGCAGCACGGTGAGCGACGCCGTCATCGTTCGCGACGGCGGGAAGCTCGTGCAGGAGGGCGACACCCTTCCGGCGATCGGCGGAGTCTTCACGTTCACCTCCTTCGGGACGGGCGCTGTCCGCGTCACGAACGAAGGTGACGTCCTGTGGGTCGGCGACTGGAACGAGCCGTCGGGCACGCAGGACGTCGGTCTGTTCCTGAACGAGAAGCTCCTTGTGCAAGAGGGCGTGACGACGATCGGCGGTTCGGTGGTGGAGTCGCTCGCGACCGTGCAGGACAACTTCGCGATCAGCGGGAACGGCCGGTTCGTGGTCTTCGAGGCGACGCTCGCGGGCGGAGTGAGCGGCGCGTTCCTCATCGACCGCGGGCCGTGGGCCGACCTCGGGTTCGCCAAGGCAGGCATCGCCGGCCTTCCGCGTCTGCTCGGCAGCGGCACGCTCCAGGCAGGCACCTTCGCGACGCTTTCGCTGGCGCGGGCGCGCCCCGCCGCGGCGACCGTGCTCGTGATCGGCGTGACCCCAGGGCTCTTCCCGTTCTTCGGCACGACGCTCGTGCCGTCGTTGAACCTGGTCGTCAGCGGTTTGCCCACGGACGCGAACGGCGAGTGGTCGCTCTCCGGGCCGTGGCCCGCCGGCGTCCCGAGCGGGTTCCCGATCTTCGCGCAGGTCATCGTCCCCGACCCGGTCGCGGTGTTCGGGGTCG
Source organism: uncultured Phycisphaeraceae bacterium (assembly GCA_964580365.1). Taxonomy (GTDB): domain Bacteria; phylum Planctomycetota; class B15-G4; order B15-G4; family JADJEK01; genus CAZBOK01. Next base: position 874 of record CAZOLL010000557.1, on the reverse strand, counting down.
CGGTCTCGAATGCGATGGTCGGCACCGCTCCGTGAGCGATCAGCGTCGCGCTAGGATCCCGCGACCCGACGACCCGGAGAACCGCATGGCGACCGAGAAGGAGAAGCCGGACCCGAAGAACGCGGCGATCGTGGAGGTCTTGAACCGCATCCTCGAGCTCGAACTCGCGGGCGTGGTTCGATATCTCCACTACAGCTTCATGATCTTCGGCCACAACCGCATCCCGATCTGCGCGTGGTTGCGTGATCAGTCGAAGGAGTCGACCGCTCACGCGATCGAGGCCGGCGAGCACGTGACGGCGCTCGGCGCGCACCCTTCGCTCGAAATCGGCGAGCTCCTCGAGTCGCACAAGCACGCTGTCGACGACATCCTCCAAGAGGCGCTGGAGCACGAGCAGGAAGGTCTCGCCGAGTACAGGAAGCTGCTCGGCCTCGTCGAGAACCGCTCGATGATGCTCGAAGAGTACGCCCGCCGTCAGATCGCCGCGGAGGAAGAGCACCTCGCGACGATCAAGAAGATGATGCGGCGCGGCTGACCTACTCGGCGCGCGGCGCGCGCACGTCGGCGCCGTTCTTCCGGATCGAGAGCGCGATCGAGCGTCCGGACGCGTCGCGCTCGAAGCTCACCGGGACTTCGCGGTCACGGCCAGGATGACAACCGCACGATTCGTCGAATCGGGACGTGACGACACCCGGTCCCTCCGCGGCGCAGAAGGCGGGTGCCGCCCGCCGGTCGCGAGCCGCACGGGACGAATCGAAGTCGGGAAGGGTTCGCGCGCGGGAAGGCCCGCGCGAGAGCGGGCGAAGCGAAGAGGTCGGAGGGAGAAGTGGTGGGCGATGCTGGACTTGAACCAGCGACCCCCAGCTTGTCGAGC
>CAZOLL010000556.1:0-3166 GCA_964580365.1 uncultured Phycisphaeraceae bacterium | reverse complement strand
CTCGAACTCGTTCGTGCGGCGGCGGAGCGCGCGCCGCACCACGTCGGGTCGCGCCGCGGGATCGCCGGCGCGCTCATGAACCTCGCGACGCTCGACGCGAACGACAGCCGGATGGGGGACGCCGAGCCGCGCATGCGCGAGGCGATCGACCTCATGTCGAGCGTTGTGCGCGACGAACCGATCGACGGGAATCGCCGTGCTCTGGCACTCATCATCAACAACCTCGCGCAGATGCTGAAGAACGTCGGCCGCGACGCGGACGCGCTGCCGCTGATGAGCCGGACGATCGAACTGCAGAAGGAGATCCTCGCCAACGCGCCGAACTCGCTCCTCCTGAAGCGCGAGCTGCTCGGCGCGCAGACGAACCTCGCGGGCGCGTACCTCAAGCTCTCCCGTTACGACGACGCGGCGCAGATCCTCGAGGACTCGGTCGCGGGGCTCACGGCGATGGTGGAGGAGAGCCCCGACGACCTGCTCGCGCGCAAGGGGCTTGGCGCGGCCGTCAGCCAGCTCGGCAGCGTGCGGATGCGGCAGAATCGATTCGGCGAGTCCGAGGTGGAGTTCTCGAAAGCGCTGACGTTGATCGAGCAGCTCGCGAACGAGAACGGCGCGCTGCCCGAGTACGCGGTCGATGCGGCGATCGCACGCGCGAACCACGGAGCGCTGCAGCAGACGCGCGACCGCCCCGACCTCGCGGTCGAGGAGTTCGAGAAGGCGCTGCGCTGGATGGACGAGGCGCTGAAGCTCGCGCCCGATCACGCCGAGTGGACGCGGATGCGCGCGACGATCGAGCGCGAGCGCGACAAGAACAAGAAGCGGGTCGGCGACGGATGAGCGCGGAGCGCCACGCTTCGTCGCGCGCGAACGGAGTTGGCGGAGGGAGAGGGATTCGAACCCCCGGAGGCTTGCGCCTCAACGGTTTTCAAGACCGTCGCATTCGACCGCTCTGCCATCCCTCCGCGTTCTCTTGCATCACTCCGCGTGCTTCGCGAGCTCGTCGAACACTGAGTCGTCGACGAAGATCGGCACCTTCTCGGCCACCGCGATCGCGACCGCGTCGGACGGGCGGGCGTCGATCTTCACTTCCTTCGAATCGTGGGCGAGGTGCAGCTTCGCGTAGAAGGTCTGGTCCTTCAGCGCGTCGACGACGATGAACTTCAAGTGCGCGTCGAGGCTGCGCATCACGCTGCGCACCAGGTCGTGCGTCATCGGCCGCGCGGTCTTCACGTCGGTGATCTTGCGGTTGATCTCGATCGCCTCGCTGACGCCGATGATGATCGGAAACGAGCGCTCTCCCTCCTTCTCCTTGAGGAAGATGACCTGCTGCTCGTTGGTCTCGCGGATCACGATCTTCGACAGGACGACTTCGATCATCGTCACGGACGGCGCCCCGATCTCGGCAGCCCGCGCGCTCGGTCACTCCTGCCGTCGACGCGCCGGGCGACGCAGCTCGGCGCGGAGTATATCGGCTCCGTTGTGGAGCGTGCCCTTCGCGGGGAGAATCCAGGGCGGTCGATCCACCGGAGCGCGTGACCAACGATGGACCTGATGAAGAACCCGCCCGTCGTCGTGCGCACGCGAGGCGATCGCGTCGAGTCGCAGCACCGCGGCGCGCTCGTCGTCCTCACCAAGGACCGGGTGACCACGGCCGTCGGCGACGTGCGCACCGGGATCTTCTGCCGCTCGGCGGCGAAGCCGTTCCAAACGGCGGCCGCGCTCGAAGCCGGGGTCGACCGCGCCTTCTCGCTCGGCCCGCGCGAGATCGCGTTGATGTCGGCGAGCCACAACGGCGAGCCGGCGCACGTCGAGGTGGTGCAGTCGCTGCTCGCGCGGGGCGGCTTCTCCCCCGAGCACCTGCGTTGCGGCGTTCACGTCCCGTTCTCGCGCGTCGTCGCGCAGTCGCTCGTCCGCGCCGGCGCGGCGCCGTCGATCCTGCACAACAACTGCTCGGGCAAGCACGCCGGCATGCTGTTGTTCGCGCGGCACCTCGACGCCGACCCGTCGCGCTACGTCGATCCCGATCACCCCGTGCAGAAGCGGATCCGCGCGGCGGTGCAGCAGGTCTGCCGACTCGAGGAGCCGTTCCCGCGCGTCACGATCGACGGGTGCTCCGCGCCGACGTTCGAGCTGCCGCTCGAAGCGCTCGCGCGCGGCTACCGCAACGTCGCGAACCCCGAGCTCGCCGACGCCGCGTGGCGCGAGACGCTCGTGAAGGTGCGCGACTCGATGCGGTCGCACCCCGATCTGGTCGCGGGGAGCGAGCGGTTCGACACCGACCTCATGCGCCAGGGCAACGGGCGCTTCATCTCGAAGATCGGCGCAGAGGGCGTCATCGGCGTCGGCGTCGTCGGCGCGGGCATCGGTCTCGCGGTGAAGATCGACGACGGAGACTCGCGCGCGAGCGAGGCGCTCCTGCTCCACGCGCTCGAGCGACTGGGCCTGCTCGACGAGAAGGATCGCGTGGCGCTCGAGCCGTACCGCGCGCGGCCGGTGAAGAACCACGCCGGCATCGTCGTCGGGCGGCTCGAGGTCGTGGCCGACGCATGAGCGCGAAGAATGCCGCCCGCCTCGTGAGCTCCGCGCCGCGTGTCCCACGGCGACCGCGCGCGGCGCACAAAGGTGACTTCGGCAGGGGCCTCGGCGTCGCCGGCTCGCGCGCGATGCCGGGAGCGGCGGCGCTCTCGGCGCTCGGCGCGCTGCGCGGCGGCGCCGGACTCGTCACGATCGCGACGCCCGCGTCGGTCATCGCGTCGATCGCGCCGCTCGTGCCGTGCGCGACGTTCGAGCCGCTGCCCGAAACGCAGGACGGCGCGATCGCGGTCGACGCGTTCGCCGCCGTGCTTGCGCGCGCGCGCGGCGTCCACGTCGTCGCGGTGGGGCCCGGCCTCGGACGCCACAAAGAGACGGCCGCGCTCGTACGCCAGCTCGTGCCCGCCCTGCCCGCGCCGCTCGTGATCGACGCGGACGGGCTGAACGCGATCGCGGGCGAACCGCCGGAGGCGCTCGCGCGTTCGGCGGCCACCGTGATGACGCCGCACCCCGGAGAGATGGCGCGACTCGACGGCGAGGTTGGCACCGGCGGCGTCGACGCATCGCCCGCCGCGCGGCGCGCGCGCGCCGAATCGCTCGCGCGTCGCTTCGCCGCGTCTTCGTGCGTCGTGTGCCT
>CAZOLL010000555.1:0-3167 GCA_964580365.1 uncultured Phycisphaeraceae bacterium | reverse complement strand
AGGAGCAAGGGCAGCGCGACCCGGCGGAACGTGGTCGCGCGCGACGCGCCCAAGCCGGCCGCCGCGCCGATCAGCGCGTCGTCGAGCGTCGCGAGCGCCGACTGCGTCGCGCGCACCGTGAGCGGGAGGTGGCGCACGAAGTAGGCGAGCGGCAGGAGGAGCCACGTGCCCGCGAGCACCTGGCCGAGCGTGAGAGGCCCCGCGCGGCTGACCGTCCGCAGCAGGACGAACGCGACCACCGGCGCGGGCACCGCGAACGGCAGGTACGCGCGCAGCTCGATCGTCCGCCGCGCCGCGGCGCGCGGCCGCGCGACGTGCACGGCCACCGCGACGCCGAGCGCGGCCGCCGCGAGCGACGCGACCGCCGCCATCACGATCGAGTTCACGAGCGGCGTCGTGAACGCGCCTTCCGCGAGCACGCGCCGGTAGTGCTCGAGCGTGAAGCTCTCCGGTAGCGCCGACGTCGTGGCGCCGACGTCCGAGCCGAACGACAGCACCACGATCGCGAGGTGGGGGAGCAGGAGCAGAGCGAGCAGGACGAGGACGAGCGCGCCGAGCGCGGCGCGCGTCGCCCGCGACGACGGCACGATGCGCGCCGCGCCGCGGCCCTTCGAACCGCCGGTGACCTCCCTCGTCTTCTCGAGCCGCCGGAACGGGACGAGCAGCGCGAGTGCGATCACGGCGAGCAGCGTGGACAGCGCCGCGACTTCTTGCGGCGAGTCCTCGCGGAGGTTCGCGATGCGCAACGTGAGGAACTCCTGGTCCGGCGCGAAGAACAGCGGCGCGGAGACCGAGCCGAGCGCGTTCCAGAGCACCCGGATCGCCGCGCCGACGAGCGCGGGCCGCAGCATCGGCAGAACGACCGACCGCAGCGCCCGCCCACGGCCGGCGCCGAGGTTCGCCGCCGCGTCGGTCAGCGATTCGTCGATCGCCTGGCGCCCCGCGAGCGTGAACAAGAAGAAGAACGGGAAGAATGCGTAGGCGTGCAGCGCGACGACGCCCGCCGCGCCGTCGAGTCGCCACGACACGCCGAACGCATCCTTCAAGAGGCGCGGCACGATGCCGAGGTCGCCGAAAAGGAACTGCTTGAAGGTCAGCACGCCGATGATCGGCGGCAGGAAGAGCGGCAGGAGCGCGAGCGCCGCGAGCGCGCCGCGCAGCGGGAACTGGACGCGAGCGACGAGGAGCGCGAGCGGCACGCCGATCAACCCGGCGAAGAACACGGACGCGAACGAGGTCCACGTCGAGTTCCACAACGCCACGAGGTTCTGCGGCCGCGACGGGTCGAGCACGCGGCGCCAATGCTCGAGCGATGCGCCGTGCTCGCCGCGAAACGAATCGAGCAACACGTCGACCTGCGGCCAGAGCACGAACCCGCCGAGGACGAGCGCGACGACGAGGAACCGCGCGGCGTTCGCCCCGCGCGCGCTCAACGCTTGCCGTCCTTGCCGCGCGGCAGCGGCTTCACCTGCTCGTCCCAACGCCGCATCCACTCTTCCTCGTTCGCGGCGACGCGTGCGGCGTCGACGGGCAACGGCGTGACGACGAGGCCCTGCTGCCATTCGGGACGCATCGCCTCCGGCACGTCGGTGCGTGCGGGCAGACGGAAGTGTTCGCGCATCAGCTTGCGCAACGAGTCGAGCGAAGTGACGAACTCGTAGAACTCGCGCGCCGCCGCGGCGGCCGCGGGGTCGCGCTCCTTCTTCACCAGCGCGATGCAGTCCTTCAGGATCGGCGCGCCGCTCTTCGGGAGCTTCCAGCCGAACGGGTACTTGTATCGGTCGCGCTGGAACAACGCGTCGGTCAGGTTCCAGATCGTCACGACGCCGCCGTCCTCCTGCGTCACTGCCTGAAACAGCTCGGACGGGTCGTTCACGTAGCGGCGTGTGTTCCGGTGCATCGCGGCGAGGAAGTCGAAGCCCGGCTTCGGGTCGCCGCCTTTCGCCTTCCAGTCGACGAGCGACGCGAGCACCGTGCGCAACCCCGACTTCATCGGGATGCGGAGCACGACGCGGTCGGCCCACGCGTCGCTCGCGAGATCGTCCCAGTCGGACGGCGCCTGCTCCGTCGTCACGACCTGGTCGTTGAACACGAACACGTAGGGCAGCACGAACTCGGCGGCGAAGTTCCACTGCGGGTCGTGCATGTCGGCGGACAGTGCGTCGGCCCAGCTCGGCCGGAACGGCTCGAGCAGCCCGTCGCCGGCCGCGCGCGCGAACGTGTTCGACGCCGCTCCCCACCAGACGTCGCAGTTGGGGTGCGCGCTCTCGCCGCGGATGCGGTCGAGGCAGTCGTAGGACGACATGCCGAAGCCGCGCACGTCGACGTCGGGCCGCAGCGTCTCGAACGCGACTTCGAACTCCTTCAGGATGTCCTCGCCGTGCGGCGAGTAGACGACGAGCGGGATCCGCTCGTCCTTGCTGCAGCCCGCGGCGAGCGCGAGCACGACGACGAGGGACCGCGTGGAGAGCGTCACGGCGAGCGGATCCGTTTCCAAGCGACGAGGTTGGCGAGGAAGCGGTACGCGCCCGCGTTGCCGTTCCGCCACTGCCGGTACCAGCCGAGCGATGTGTACACGTACCGCCCTTCGCCGACCGGCGCGACGAGGAGCCCGGTCTTCAGCGGCTCCTCGCCGGGGTCCGCCATCGAGAGCAGCTCCGTGTACTCGGGGGCGTGCTCCTTCTTCGGGAAGTAGAGGCCGCGCTCGTGGAGCCAGCCGTCGAAGTCGGACGCGGCCAGCCGGTTCGGGTGCGCGAGGAGCGGATGGTCAGGATCGAGCAGCGTGATCGCGGCCGCTTCGTCCGTGATGCGGTCGGACGACAGCTCGAGCGGGAACGGCGCGAACGAGCGGCCGCCGTTGTCCTTCGGGTTCCACTCGAACGTCTTCTGGTAGAAGACCGCGAGCGTGCCGCCGGCGCGGCAATAGTCGAGCACGCGATCGTTGAAGCGGACGAGGTCCTCGCGCACGAAGTAGGCGCGCAGGTCGACGAGGATCGCGTCGAAGCGCGAGAGGTCGCGGAACGCGAGGTCATCCGACGACAAGAGGCGCGTGTCGACGCCGAGGTCCTTCAGCGCGGTCTCGAGCGTGTCGTCGTAGCTCTGCACCACGCCGACGCGGAGACCTTCGGGGACGTCGACGTCGATGCGGCGCACCGAGAACGTCGCGA
>CAZOLL010000554.1:0-3187 GCA_964580365.1 uncultured Phycisphaeraceae bacterium | reverse complement strand
GACTTCATCACGCTCCTCTTCGCGTTCTTCGTCGTCATGTACGCGATCTCCGAGGTCGACAAGAACAAGCTGAAGAAGCTGAGCCAGTCGGTGCAGTTCGCGTTCAGCTACAAGGGCACGGGCGGCACGATGACGCTCGGGAAGAACGCCGACACGCAGCGGCCGAAAGTGATCGGCACCGCGTGGCCGCAGGGGCGGCGCGACTCGGACCCCGGCCCGTTCGAGAACTTGCGCGCCGTCTACCAGTTCCTCGAGCACTCGGTCGCGAAGTGGTTCATGCAGACAGAGCGCGAGACGGTCCAGCTGCTCGAAGACGACCGCAAGGGCATCGTGCTGCGCATGCCGGCGGAGCGACTGTTCGCGGGCGGCAGCGCCACCGTGCGGCCGGATCGCATGTCGTTCCTCGAGGAGTTCGGGCGCACCGTCGCCGAGCACAACTTCTCGCTCGACCTGTGCTGTCAGATCCGCGTCGCTCCCGAGGGCGACACCGCCGACGAACACGAGCTCGCCAGCCGGCGGTCGAGCGCAATCACGCGCGTGGTTCGGAAGGCGTCGGTGGAGTGGCGCGCGCGGCTGCAGACGTCGATCCAGATCGTCGAGCTGACGCCCGAAGAGAGCGACCGCGCCGCGCTCTCGCGCTCGGTCTTCGAGTTCCGGCTGACGCCTTGAGCGGGCGCGACTCCCGACCGCTGCCGCGGGTCAACGGGCGGCGGGCAGCAGGCGCGCGCGATCCAGCGCACGGCGCCAGCGGGTGATCTGAGCGCCCTCGGTCCCGCAACCGGTGAACGGGTCGCGCCCGTGCGCGAGGTTCTTCAGCATCGTGAGCCCGATCGCCGCTTCCGGTGCGGACGGCGCCTCGAGCAGCGTCTTGTAGGCGCCCTCGAGATCGCGCCGTGAGATCTGGGCCTCCGCGATCGACGGCAGCGCGAGGCGCGGGTCGAGCCCGTTCTTGATCGCGGCGCGGAACTCGGCCTCGGCGTCCGCGGAGCGACCGACGGCGAGCAGCACGGCGCCGAGACGCAACCGAACGCCGCTATCCGCGGGATGCGCGTCGCGCGCCGCCGCCAGGTCGATCGTCGCGTCGGCGACGCGCCCTCGCTCGAGCGCGAGCCGCGCGCGTGCGATGCGCGCGTCGAGGTGCGTCGGGTCGACGCGAACGGCGTGGTCGAGGCAGCGCGTCGCGGCGCCGTTCCGACCCATCGCGCGCAGGGCGATCGCCATCCCGACGAACGCCGCGGGGCCCGTGATCCCCGGCTCCGGGGGCACCGCCGCCGGTTTCCCGTCCATCGCGCGCAGCCGCGCGAAGCTCTCGAACGAAGCTCGGAACCGGCCGAGCTTCTGCTGCAGCCGCGCGGTCACGTAGACGAGGTTCGCCGTCGGACCGTGCCGCGAGAGCCCGGTCTCGGCGATCGCGAGCGCCCGTTCGACGTCGCCGTCCTTGTCGTGCTCGAGCGCGAGCAGCGCCGCGACCTCCGGCGGGAACGAGAGCAGTCGGACCTGCGCGGGATCCATTCGCTCGAGGAGCTTCGCGGTGCGCTCGAGCGCGTGGCGTGCGGAGAACGGCGCGCGGACGCCGTCGCGCGGGACGCGCAGGAAGTCGCCGTACTTGTACCAGGCGTACGGATCGTCGGGCGTGTCGCGGACCTGCAGCTCGAAGAGCCGCGCGTTGCGTTGGTCCTTCGACTTGCTCTGCCGGCGCGCCGGCAGGTAACCGTCGTGCTTCACGATGACGTCCGTGAGGATCGGCACGCGGAGCCGCTTCGGCCGCGCGAAGTCGATGATGGACGGCAGGACCTGCTCGTGGATGCGGTACTGGAAGCGGATCGCGGGATCGCGCCGGAAGACGCGGACGATCGAGCAGACGTGCGAACGCCCGCCGCCCAGGTCGTTGTCGAACTCGAGGAAGAACCCCGCGGCCGTCTCGGCGTCCTTCGCGGTGACCGCGCGGCGCAGCGCGGCACCGGACTCGTTCGTCAGCCACTCGTCGGCGTCGAGGACGAGGATCCACGGAGTCGTCGCGGCGGCGAGGGACGCGTTCCGCGCAGCGGAGAAGTCGTCGGCGAACGGATGGTGGAGGACCCGCGCGCCGAAGCTCTCCGCGATCGCGCCGGTGTCGTCGGCCGAGCCGGTGTCGACGACGACGATCTCGTCCACGACGCCGCGAACGGACTCGAGGCAGCGCGCGAGCACCTTCGCCTCGTCCTTCACGATCATGCACAAGGAAAGAGCGCGCATCGGTGTCGTCTCCCGCGCCCTTATCGGCACGACGGCCGGCCGCCCCGAATCGAATCTCTGAGCGTCGCCCCGCCCCCGAACTCGAAGGAAACCCTTTCGCTTCCGAGGGACGATCTTTCCCGAATCCCTCAAGTCTCGGACGACCGATGACGAAACGGAACGGAGCAACGCCCGGACCGCCCGCGATGACCGCGGCCGGCCGGACGAGAGCGCCCGATGACCGACTCGCATCCTCCCGAGGTCCAGGCCCCGTTCGACGCGCTGCCGGCGCCGTCGCCGGAGAGCGTGAGCTCCGCTCCGCCCGCGTCCGCGAAGAGCGGGCGTGGGAAGGCGGTTCTCTTGCTCGCCGCGCTCGCCGTGGTTGCGGCGGGCGTCGGCCAGGCGATCGGACTGTCGCTGTTGTTCGGCGAACGCGACGACCGCTTGAGCCCTCCCGCGCCGGAAATCCGCGCGGTCGCGCCGCCGGTCGAGGAGCCGCGACCCAAGGCGGCGCCGTCGGGCGACGAGAAGGAGGCCGAGCCGACCAAGTCCGCGACCGAGATGCATGTCCTCGAGGTGGGGCGGCAACGTCTCGCACAGGGCGACGTCGAGGGCGCTCGTCGCATCGCCGCGCAGTACCTGCTGCGACTCGATGGTCTCTCGCATGACGATGCCGAACGCGCGCCCGAGGCGTGCGCGCTCCTCGGCGACGTTCTCCGCTACGACTTCGAGCGCGCGCACGGACCGTCGGGGAGCGCGCCGGCCGCGCCGAGCGGGGAGGGTGGCCGATGAAGCCGTTCGCCGCCAAGACGATCGCATTCCTCCTGCTCGCCGTCGCGCCGCTGGCGCGCGGCCAGGACGAACCGGAAGGTCAGGGCGCGCTCACCGGCCCCGACGGCCTCGAGCGCCTGCTTCCGGCCCAGCCCGAGTTGAAGGTGACGCATCCGCAAGCGGGGCAACCGCTGTTCAGCCT
>CAZOLL010000553.1:0-3188 GCA_964580365.1 uncultured Phycisphaeraceae bacterium | reverse complement strand
GCGCCTCGAGCGCGCGCTCCACTTGCGTGCCGTGCACGAGGATCGGCCCCTCGGAGCGCTTTAGGTTGACGACGAACTCCTTCAGGTCGGCGTCCGCCGACGCCGGGTTTTCGCGCGCGCGCAGGAACCGCGCGCGGAACTTCGCCGTGTCGTCGAGCACGAGCCCCGCGATCGCGACCGCCGGCTCGGAGAGCCGCTCGTCGAACGTCGCGGCGAGAGCGATGCGCGCGCGGGCCAACTCCTCGCGCGGCGCTCCGCACGAGAGCGGCCGTCCCTCGCGCAGCGATCGCGCGCGCAGTTGCGCGCGGCGCAGGAAGTCCGGGTTCGCGTCGGCCGCCGCGGCGATCGCGCCGAAGTCGGATGCGTCGAGCAGCGTCTGCGCCGTCGCGACTCCGCTCTTCGCGAGCGCGGACTTCTGCGCGCGCGTGAGCCCACCCGCGAGCGAGAGGTCGTCCTTGGCAAGAAGCTCCGCGTCGCACACCGCCCGGTAGCGGCAGTCGCCGCACGCATCGATGCGGTGCGCGCCCGGGTCGTCCGCGCCGCCGATCGCCGACGCGCGGAACGCGACGAAGCGCTCGAGCAGGTGTTCGATCGAAGCCTGCAGTTCCGACACGTCGAACGTCTCGCGCGATCCGTCGCGCAGGATCACGTGGCCGAGAAGCGGAGCCGGCAGGTCCGGGCGCGAGCGCGCGAGCAGCCGCGAGTAGAACGCGATCTGCAGCCGCGCCGACGCATGCACCTTGTGCGTCGACTTGACGTCCGCGACCTCATACCCGCCCGCGTCGTTCCGCAGGAGCAGGTCCGGTCGCCCGAGACCATCTTCAAAGCGCAGCACCCCGTTCGCGATCGCGCTCGCTCCGCGATCGATCGCCTCCATCGTCGCCCGATGTCCGGCATCCCAATCGCCGAGCTTGAACTTCACGACCTCCGGCGCGATCGCGGCGAGGATCCGCTCTTCGACGCGACGACCGACGGCGAAGAAGATCCGCATGCGCGCGGTCGGCGGGAGTTCTTGCTGTTTTGGCACGTGGAAGGAGAGGAATGGGAGACGCGGGCAGGTCGTGAACTCCTTGAACTTGGTTCCGTCGATGTGTCGCGGCGAAGGCATGAAGCACGCATCATCGCGCAGCACGCGACGGACGGAAGAGGCGAACACACGGATGCGAGATCGGAAGTCCAACGACGGGCGCCGCGGAGTTGATGTCGGGAACGGGCCCGGGGTCCGGGTCCGAGTTCGGGTTCGGGAGCGGGCACGGGACCGGGCGGGGGCCCGGTTCCAAGACCGCCGCCACCGCCGTCGGATCATCCAATACTGCTTTCCCGCTGCCGAGAACAGCCTGGAGGCGGCGGCGGCGGCGTGTTGACGTCCGCGTGGGTGGCGCCCGACGGCACCGACTCGGACACCTATGCCTACAACGACTTCACGTTGCCCACGACGGAGTCGATCACCGAAGTGCGCTGGCGCGGCGGCTACGGCTATGGCGCGCCGTTCGGAAAGGCCTACCAGTTCACGATCACGTTCTTCGCGACGAACATCACCGGCTCGGAGCCGCTGATCACGACGCTGCCCGATCCCTATGGCGAGCCGTGCCTCGCGAACTACCAGGTCGCCGGCAATGCCGGCGAGACCTATGCCGGCGTCGCGGGCGGCGTGACGATGTACGACTACCGCTACGTGCTCCCGACGGCGTTTGTCGCGACCGGAGGCGTGAAGTACTGGATCCGCATCGTCGCGTGGCAGAACGGCTACCCGGACTGGGGGCCGAGCAAGGGCGACGGCGGCAACGGCTCGCACTTCCACTACAGCACCGGCTCGCACATGTTCTCGAACTGGCCGGGCGACACGTCCTTCACGCTCGCGGTCGCATGGAAGGACCTCGGGTCCGCGAAGGCCGGCTCGAATGGCGTCCCGCTCCTCGCCGCGACCGGCGGCCTGACGTCGAATGCCGCGGGCAGCCTGAAGCTGAGCGCCGCGAAGCCGAGCTCCGTCGCGTACGGCATCGTCGGCACGGCCACGGCGATGTCCCCGCTCTTCGGCGGCACGCTGGTGCCGGCGCCGGAGTTCGTCTTCACGGTGCCGACCGACGCAAGCGGCAAGGTCACCCTGCCGTTCACCATGCCCGCGAACACTCCGGCCGGCTGGGACGTCCACGTCCAGTTCTGGATCGCCGATCCGGGCGCCGTCTTCGGCTGGTCGGCGAGCAACGCGCTCCGCGGCACGACGCAGTGAACTCGAACGCGGCCGCATCGCGCGCTCGTTGCGCGATGCGGCCGCGTCGCATGTCCGGACGTGCGATGGAGCGGACGACCGGTCTTCAACGCTTCGAGCCGTCTCCGCAGCACGGCGTCTCGAGGATCGGCAGCGCGCTCGGCTTCGCCGCCTGCGGCTCCTCGTCGATGTCGCGATTGAGGTGGTAGATCTCCCACTCGTTGCCGTCGGGGTCGGTGACCCAGAACTTGTCCTGGTTCGCGTGACAGCAGTCGACGTCGAACTCCTCGCGCACCGCGAGACCCGCCGACTTCACGCGCTCGAGATGCCCCATCACGTCCGACGTCGACGCGAGCTGGATTCCGAGGTGACTGACCGAGCCGCGCGCGGCGACCGCCGATGGGTCGGGCGAGAGCGCGAGGTTCAGCGGCGCGAACGCCGGCAGGAACTTCACGTGATCGGCGCGCGCCTTGACCGGTTCGGCGCCGAAGAGCGCGGCGTAGAACGCCCGGCTCCTCGCGAGGTCACGGACATGCAGGTGGACGTGGACGTTGGCGGTCATGGGCGGACTCCGTCGCGGACAGCGGGGAACGATGGTACTTGCCAACGCTCCGCACGGTTCCGTCGAGAGTCGCACGACGACGCACTCCGAACCCCGGCTCAGGCCCCATCCCCGGCTCGGGCCCTGACCACGATCTCTGGCCCTTCCCCGGGTCCGGGCCCGGGCTCTGGTCCGGGCCCGGGCTCAGGCTCGGGCCCTCCACCGCGCCCGCGCACACGGTGTCACTTGTCCTCATCCATCCCCAGCGGAATGAACCTTCCTTCGTCGATCACCCCCTCATTCACCGTGTACAGCGTGAACCCCGAAACGAATCTCATCCCCCCTCCCTCATTCGGCCCGACGATCGCCGCCGTCTGGTTGAAGCGCGTCGTGACGCCGTCGACCTCATACGTGATCTGCTCGCACGCGTGGATGTGC